>MUIA01000268.1 GCA_002084115.1 Oceanospirillales bacterium LUC14_002_19_P2
TTGGGGAAGGGTGCATTGAGCCGTTGTAGGTCGAGTCGTACTTCTCACTTCCATCCCTGAAAAACAGTCACTTCAGCCGATTATCAGATTCCTAAACATGCTGTCAATGCGTAAGTCCTATATTAGAGGAAATAATTACAACCATAACGCTTTATCCTGACTACGCTGCACCAAGACAGAGCGCGACAGAGGTTCATTTCAGTGCCTCAAAATACAAACAATTTGGTGCAGCATATTTCACCGAGCACAACAAATGTGCCCGTCACGCAGTTGCAACATTGATCCATTTCCCTAGAGAGAAAGCCGCAGGAGGAAACCAAAGCGCTTTAACCCGATGATAAATCCACCTCAATAGCACAACATCAACACTCTGGCCTGATCTTTGCTCAAGCGGAACCTGACAACAATAAAGCACGTCTCGACAAGGAGCAGACATGTCAGAACCCGATAAAATCAACCTCTTTTCATTTACAGGGAAGATGCGCGTCCTGCACCTTTCGTGGATCGCCTTCTTTATTACCTTTGTCGTTTGGTTTAACCATGCGCCGCTGGTAACCGCAATTGCTGACTCACTGTCACTCACTCGGGAACAGCTCAAGACCCTCCTGATCCTGAACGTGGCATTGACCATACCGGCCCGAGTGATCATCGGCATGCTGACTGATCGATTTGGCCCCCGTCGTGTGTATTCAGCGCTGCTGGCACTTTGCAGTATTCCCTGCTTTATGTACGCACTGGCGGACAATTTCACCCAGGCCGCCATCGCCCGTTTCCTGCTGGGCTGTATCGGCGCCGGTTTTGTGATTGGTATTCGAATGGTGTCTGAGTGGTTCCCCGCCAAACAACTGGGTACTGCTGAAGGCATCTATGGCGGCTGGGGCAACTTTGGTTCGGCCGCTGCTGCCATGACCCTGCCGACAGTCGACCTGCTGTTCGGCGGCGAGGATGGCTGGCGCTATGCAGTCGGCATAACTGGCGTGATGTCACTGGCATACAGCGTCGTTTACTTCATGAGTGTCAGTGATACCCCCAAAGGTTCAACCTATTTCCGGCCAAAGAACCTGGGCGGTATGGAAGTCACTTCCAAAGGTAATTTCGCACTGTTGCTGATCATGAAAATCCCGATGTATGCCGCACTAGCGCTGCTGACCTGGAAGCTGTCACCTCAAGTCGTCAGCATGCTGTCAGCGGAAATCTCCACGGCAATATACGTCGGTCTTACTCTGCTTTACCTCGTGGATGCCTGGAAAGCCTGGCAAATCAACAAAGGTATCTTCAGCAAGCCCGTACCAACAATTCATCAGTACAAGTTCAAGCAGGTTGCCGTGCTGAACGTCCTGTACTTTGCCACGTTTGGCTCTGAGCTGGCTGTTGTTTCCATGCTGCCGCTGTTCTTCATGGACACCTTTGAACTGGATCCGGTCATGGCTGGTTTGGTGGCTTCGGCCTACGCCTTCATGAACCTGATGTCACGTCCCGGTGGCGGATTGATCAGTGACCGCTTCGGCCGCAAGACAACCCTGCTGGTATTAACGGCAGGACTGGCTGTTGGTTATGCCACCATGTCCATTATCGATTCCAGCTGGCCGCTGGTGCTTGCCGTTGTCGCCGCCATGACCTGCTCTTTCTTCGTACAGGCCGATGAAGGCGCCGTATTTGCGGTGGTACCGCTGATCAAGCGCCGCCTGACCGGCCAGATCGCTGGCATGACCGGTGCTTACGGTAACGTGGGTGCTGTCTTCTACCTGACCGTACTCTCCCTGGTGGACTACCAGACCTTCTTCCTCGTGATAGCAGGCACTGCAGTATTGGGTTTCATGACCCTGTTGTTCCTGGAAGAGCCTAAGGGACAAATGACAGAGGTCATGCCTGATGGCACGGTCACCATGATTGATGTGAGCTGAGTATAACCGGCAAATACCCTGACAGATTCCCCCGCTTGAGTCTGTCAGTGGTACATTCGGGTGACTGTCAGCAGCCACCCTCTTTTTTAAGGACAGGTAAACGGGCAGTATGAGCAACAGGCTAGACGTTGATTACGCTTTCAGCACCAGCGCCGGCATCAAACCGGAAAATCAGGATGCCTGTGCGATCCGCATTCCCGACAACAGCAACACGCTTATACACAAAGGCGTCGTGGCACTGGTCGCCGACGGTGTCAGCGCCTGCACCCGGGCACGGGAAGCCAGCCATACCAGCATTTTGTCGTTCATGGCAGACTATTACAGCACCCCGGACTCCTGGCAGGTGCGCCATGCCGCCGGTAAAGTCATCACTGCCATTAACAGCTGGCTGCACTACCAGGGTCAGCATCACATCAACAACGATACCGATCTCTGCACAACTTTTTCCGGCATCGTTCTGAAGTCCAATACCGCCCATCTGCTGCATATTGGTGACAGTCGTATCTACCGCCTGAGAAACCAACATCTGGAATGTCTGACAGAAGACCACACATCACGTCTTGGTCAGCGACAATACCTGGCACGCGCGCTGGGCATGCATCGCCATACGGAAGTGGATTACCGCACAGAAACTCTGCAAGCAAAGGATGTGTTCATTCTCACCACGGATGGTATTCATGATGTTTTAAGTCACAGAGAGATCGTCGCCTGTTGTCAGGAAAACTGCGGGCTCCAGCAAATAGCCGATAGTCTCGTTCAAGCCGCCCTCTCTGCCGGTAGCAGCGATAACCTGACAGCCGTCATTTGACGTATTGAAGGCCTACCGACAGAAGACAACCATGAAACACTGGAACGTCTGGCACAATTGCGTTTCCCACCCGATCTTAAACCAGGACAGAGTCTGGATGGTTATCGTATCCTGGAAACACTTCATGCCAGCACCCGCAGCCAGCTCTACCTGGCTGAAGACACCAATTCCGGTCAACAGGTCGTTATCAAGACGCCCTCAGTCAACTTTGAAGACGATCCCCTCTACTTGGATGGATTTCTCCGGGAAGAATGGATCGGTCGACGCGTCAATCACCCCGCGATCATGGCCCTCTACCCGCCGAAACCGGGTAAACAGTTTCTCTACCATGCCTGCGAGTACATCCAGGGACAGACATTGCGCGGCTGGATGCAGGACAACCCCAAACCTGACCTCAACACCGTCAGGGATCTAACCCGCCAGATCATCAGCGCCCTTCGCGGGCTGCACAGGATGCAGATCCTGCATCAGGATCTTAAACCTGAAAACCTGATGATTGACCGGGATGGCCGGGTCCGGCTGATCGATTTTGGTGCTGCAAGGGTCGCCGGCGACACTGAAATCCTTTCAGGTCTCCATGACAATACTACTCAGGGCACCAAGAATTATGTCGCTCCCGAGTATTTTCTGGGTGGCGCCATTGATTACCGTGCCGACCAGTTCGCCGTCGGTGTGATTGTCTATGAGATGCTGACTGGGAACCTTCCCTACCGCGAAGTCGCAGGGAACAGTATTCGCATCAAGCTCTACAAACACCTCCGGTTTCGCCCGGTGACAGATGACCGTCCCGATCTGCCCGAATGGATCAATCTGGCGCTGGCTAAAGCCGTCGCCCCCAACCCGACGGAACGTTATGAGGCGTTATCGGAATTCTGTCAGGACCTTTCCACCCCCAATCCGGCATTCCAGAGTGCGGACTTTCAGCCACTGATGTCGAGAAATCCAACCCTGTTCTGGCAATTGCTGTGCGTTCTTCTGGGCGGCATCAATCTATGGCAGTTTTTCCAATAAAAAAGCCTCTTGGGAGAAAGTCCCAGTCGTCCACAGGAAGAGACAACCGTTACAAGCGTTATCTATGACTTACACTAAAAGGAGTATCAAAACCCAACAAGCTGCAAGGTAGTGCCGTGATCGCCACACTGACCGAAATCACCCGTGAACAGTTTGATGTTGATATCGAACTTTACTATGCCACACCGCATAACGTGACGGGCAAAAGCATCTACCACAACAGCCGCTGCTACCTGCGCCAGGAAGCGGCCGACTGTCTCAATAGCGCGATTTCCCATGCCGCAGGTCTTGGCTTGAAATTAAACCTGTGGGACGCCTTCCGGCCTGTCGAGGCACAACGGGTACTCTGGAATGCCTTTCCCGGCAGTGATTATGTATCAGATCCGGATACCGGACGTTGCCCCCATTGTCGCGGAGTCGCAATAGACCTGACCCTTGTCGACCGAGCCAGTGGCACAGAACTGGATATGGGAACCGGTTTTGATGATTTTGAGGAAGCCGCCTGGCACCTCAATGAATCGGTGTCCGTGGAAGCCAGGAAAAACCGGCTGTTACTGGCAGGCCTGATGCATTACGGCAGGCTTTGAGAAATTTGATTACGAATGGTGGCACTATCAACTGCAGGACTGCGAGCGCTTCCCGATCCTTACCGACCAGGAAGCAGGCACACAGCTCATGCCAACTCAGTGATGACCGCACTGCTTGCTGGCGTCACCAATGATGCCAAAATCCGTTTCCACCAGCTTGCCCTTGCCCAGAAACAGGTCAATAAGGCCATCAGCGGACAGTTCCTGCACGGAACAGGTGTGATACTGCACATCCTGACCAAACTGAGTAGCCATTGCATCCTTAAGGGCATCGCGATTGTAGGGCTGCCCAGACTCCAGCACCATGTTCAGCACTTTACGTCCGTGAACCGTTTTTGCCATGGATAACACTCCTGATGGTTTAGCCCGGATATTTCATAAAGCCGCAGTCTGACCATTCAATTTCGAATTTCCTGTGGGGCTGCTGCTTTATTACTCTGTATTACTCTGTGGCTAAAGGACTTCGGGCCCTGGGCTACTCA
>MUIA01000349.1 GCA_002084115.1 Oceanospirillales bacterium LUC14_002_19_P2
AAAATCGAATTGTGGAGTTCGGCAGAGGTCAATTTTTTGCTTTGTTGTCATTGGTCGTTACGGGCTATCTGCAGCTGTGTGTATATTACCCGTTGATACTGGTTTCGCGACAGCCTCCTAAGGTGTTCATTGGGTTCCGGGGTGGAATAATCGGCGTTGTCGGTCGCCATCGCAATGGCAAAACCTGTTGCCGGCAAAACAGTACCCACTCCGGTAGCAGCCAACAGGGTTTTAGCGTGGCGCTTTTTAGAAACAGACATCAGTGTTTACCGTTCTTATGTTATCCGCACAGCGTCCCTGCCCGTGCGATAGGAAGATTGTTATCAGAACGTATGGTCAGCAGTATCAGGGCTCAGGTTGTTGATGCCGGCCAACGCAGCAAGTTGCTCGATAGCGGCCGTTTCTTCAACCAGTGCGCTGATGGCTTGCTCAACAATCGCATTGCCTTCCTTGTTATTCGCGGCAATCAGCTGGTCAAACGCCTGTCCCTGCTCAGCCGCATTGACCATGGCCTGCAGGGCGGTCTGGGTACGGACAAACTTGCTGCTGATGGCGCTTGCCTGTTCCGGGTTCTCAGCGACGGCGAGGTCGGCCAGGCTGGGGCCGTTGACCTGAGTACCGTCAACCCGTGTATAGCTGCCGCTATAGACGTTGTTAATACCCAGTGCGTTATAGAAGTGTGAGTTGTGGGTATTGTCACTGAAGCAATCGTGCTCATCTTCGGTAGAGTTGGCTTCCAGGGCGACTTTCATCCGTTCACCGGCCAGTTCCCCCAATGCCAGGCTGCCCATACCGAACAACATTTTACGCAGGCCCTGTTCGGCAGGTTCGCTCAGTAAGGTTTGACGGTAATTGTCGTCTTGTCCTGAGCGCCATTGCGCTTCCATGGTCTCAAGGTCACTGACGAGCAGTTCAGCGGCTGCGGTCAGGTATTGGGCGCGTCGCTCGCAATGGCCGTTGGTGCAGTCATCGCCTGTCGCGTAATCACTGGCAGGACGATTGCCGGCGCCGGGTTCGGTGCCGTTCAGATCTTGCCCCCAGAGCAGGAATTCAATGGCATGGTAGCCGGTTGCGACATTGGCCTCGCTGCCTCCCAGCTCATTCAGGTTGGCCAGAAGCGCGGGAGCAAGGTTGCTGGTATCAATCATGTCCTGGCCAACCTGAACCTCAAGGCTGGCAATGATGTTGGCGGCAGCGCCTGTGTTGCCAAGTTCTGCCTGATAGGAGCCGGTGTCGACATAGTCGATCAGGCCCTCATCCAGTGGCCAGGCATTGAGCTGACCTTCCCAGTCATCCACGACAGCATTCCCGAAACGGAAGACTTCACTTTGCTGATAGGGAACTTGAGAAGCGATCCAGGCGGTTTTAGCGGCCTCAAGATTGGCTTCTGTAGGGCTTTCAATCAGTGTGCTGATGGCGGTATGTAGCTGTTTGGCGGTAATCAACGCATCTTCAAACGTGGCATGCGCAACGTTGGCATACTGCTCG
Source organism: Oceanospirillales bacterium LUC14_002_19_P2 (assembly GCA_002084115.1). Taxonomy (GTDB): domain Bacteria; phylum Pseudomonadota; class Gammaproteobacteria; order Pseudomonadales; family Endozoicomonadaceae; genus Kistimonas. The sequence goes on from MUIA01000349.1 coordinate 1,489, forward strand.
ACAATAGCTTCGTGTGAAATGCCAGGGGTTGTCTCGCTGCTATTGGAGGCTGAAGTGTTCTGCCCATCATTTTGTCCGCAGCCGACCAGTGCGGCAGAAATAGCGAGAACGGGTAAGACCTTTTTCATTCTTGTCATGGGAATATCCAACCTGTGTCATTGTAATTCGATGGTTATGTTTCAGGCTTTTTCGTACTTATTTTGCCGTAATCATATTGATAATTATTATCATTACAATTCTGTTATGGGAGGGTGATGGTTCTGGTGAAATGTGTAAGTCAGGGGGAAGCCAACGTCTGGGCCTGCTGTTTTTCGCCGCGATCACAGGACTTTCCCTGTCCTGCATCGCTACCGCGACATCCTGTCGCTGCTGCAAACAGCAGGCCCAGACGCTGGCTGAAACGAATCAGTGGCGGCTGGTTTTTTGAATTACTGGTTTTGGTTATTAGGCAGCAGGGCACTCATTGATGGCTGGCATTGTGCGTCCGCAACCGCACCTTTCTGGAAACCTTCATAAGCGATAGCCCGGATGCTCTGTCCCGGGTTTTCGTTCGCCACAGTCTTTGCCATGTGATCAGCCAGCAGTTCTACGGTGGTATCGGTGTCGATCAGATAGCAGCGACTGGCCAGCAGGGAGATTTCAAAATAGCCCTGTTGGGCGGTGTAGCCGAATCGGTGATAGTCACGATCCTGAACGGTGAATGTGGTTAGCAGGTCTTCCCGGGTAGCGAGGTAAATGTCCTGCCAGCGATTCGCCCAATCTTGCTCATGGGACTCGCTGCGTTGATTATTCAGCAGGATTTGAATGGCAGAGCGATGGCCGTGGGCAATACGCTGACAATCCCCTTGATGTTTTTTCAGACCATGGCTGTAGTGGTACCAGGCTCCATAAATGGTTTCAGGGTAAAGGCGCAGTTCGACACCGCTGACATTCTCCGGAAGGTCTGCCATAACCTGTTGTTCCAGCAAGGGTTGCAGTGCTTCAGGGGTGATCTGAGAGAGTGGCAACAGTGTGATCGCCTGCTCTGGTGCACGGCACTGGATGTAGCCTAGTTCGTGGGTGTGAAGGGTGACGTCGATACGACCATCTTCCTGACAATATTCAATCGCCGCACACTCTGCGGGAACCAGCAAGGTGTGATCCATAGAGTGATCAATGGATTGCTTAATCTGCTTTTTGACATGGCTGAAGTCAAAGACCATGCCTTCATCATTCAGATCGCCATTGAGGATTACATCGACAATCAAGCTCTCGCCGACCAGCCCGCGTTCGGGGCACAGGTAGGAAAAGTCGATGGTGGTCATCTGGTTAACGAACAGGGCGCTCATGGTGTATCAGTTCTCGCTGCTGGCTCCCTTTTTCGCGACAAGGGAAGAAAAAGGGCGCTATTGTAGGCGACCTCATCAGTAGGAGCGAGTGTAATACCAATCATAGTGTTTAGTGCTTTTGTTGGTGCGAGTGTCTCTGAGCCTGTCTGTGTTTAGCGAAGGCTGCTGGACTGGTTGAGTCTCCAGTCATGCTCTATGTGGTGGATGTTCAATTTCTTGCTGGCTTCCTGAATGCCATAACGCACTTCTGGCTTTGAGTGATTCTTACAGATCAGATCCAGCATCTGCTCCTTGGAGCCGAAGTCTTCACGATACCAGTGAAATTTCTGGGGAAGGTTTAGTGTGGTGGTATCGGGTTCAAAGAATACGTTGTTGGCAAGGTATAACCGGGTAATGGCATCCAGCTCGGCATCAATGGTGTCAGGGTGAAAGACCCTGAGATCCGGGCAGGAACGCGTTCCGCAAAAAAGGGCTGCATGAATCCGGGGGTCGATGTCGGGAAGGCAGTGTTTCCGTCCCGGATGATCCTTGCTGAGAGGGAGCAGGAGAGACGCATACTTGGGATGGTTATTGCGCAGAATGCCGTGTTCGATATCATCTAGGGAATAGACCCCTTCAGCCAGCTGGTAACCGTTCTTGGTAAAAAAAGTTTTGCAGCTATTGATGCTATCGCCAATGTTGTTGTGAATGATGTCGTGTATTGCCAGGCCGTTGTAGAGGTTCAGCCAGAAAGCCAGACGGGTGTCATGATCCGTTAACAGTTTAGGATGGAAGACGGTCAGCGCTTCTACGGTTTGGAGGTAGCGTGCAAATTCCTGAGAATGCTCGCAGGCCAGGTAGTCAAACTCATGCAGTGCTTCATTATAAAACCGTTGGTAAAGATCGCCGAGCCTGGCAGCGAGTTCCTTAGGTAGAACTGATGCGTTGATTTTTTTTGGATCTACGTAGCGGTCATTGAGTATATGCATAGTCGAATCCTGACGTGCCTACAGCTCGGATTGCTGCAATTGGTATCCGGTCGCATTCAGACTCCAGTCGAAATCACGAAAATCGAATTTGATGTTCTCTCCTGCTTTTGCCAGCGCCAGCCGTACATCGCTGGACGGATGCTTTTCCCTCACAAAAGCAATTAACTCACGGTCTGACCCGAAGTCTTTCCGGTACCAGTAAAAGGTTTTCGGTAGTGTCAGAAGTTGTTTTCCGGCATGGAAAGAGACATAGGCTAACAGGTAGTCTGAGACAGTATTATCCAGTACCTTCGATAGGTGTTCCGGGTCGTAAATGCGTAAGAGAGGGCAGGAAATCGTGGCGCAGAACAAGCCAGCATGAATTCTAGCATCTAACTCTGGCAACGCATGCTGATAACCGGGGTGTTTTTTTTTCAAGGGACGCCAGAATGAGGCGCATTTTGGGCTGTTGCTGCGCAGGATGCCGTGTTCAATATCATCCAGGCTGTAATGGTGGTCTTTGAGTTTATAACAGTTATGGGTATAGAAACCGTTGTGATGCCTGACGCTGCCACAAACCTCATGGTGAATGACGCTGTGTATCACCAGGCCATTATACAGGTTGAGCCAGAAGGCCACTTTCTCATCCATGTCGGTCAATGACGCCGGGTCGAAGTCCTGAAGTGCACTCACAACCTGAAGATAGTGCTCGTAGGATTTGGAGTTGGCGCAGGCCTGGTAGTCAAATTCGTGTGTTTCAGGCGTGTAATGGTATTGGGCAATGGCAGCCAGTGCCCTGGCTAGTACGGAGGGCAGGTGAGCCTCCTTCAGATTGTCACCCTTGATGTATCCGCTATTGAGTATTTCCATATACGCATTGTCAGGTCAGCGGTTTGTTTATCTATTTAATTACTCAAGTTACGCACAAGACTGAAAATACGGCATTATTGCCGGTATGAAACACGATCTGATTGAGCTGTACTCTGACTACCTTCTGTCCTCTTTTGGCAAAACAACCGCAACCGGTT
>MUIA01000384.1 GCA_002084115.1 Oceanospirillales bacterium LUC14_002_19_P2
GTTTCACCCGGTGAACCGGAGAGCGAAGCTCGTTGACAGGCTGCGCATTCTACAGCGTTTCGGCCTTGTGTCAATCGCTCGTTTCATCCTGTAGATAATTCGGCGTTTGACGACCGGGTCGCTAAGAAGCTGAGCGCAACAGGAGGCGCATTCTATCGATAAGCCTGAAGACATCAAGTGCCCTGGCAACATTTAGGTATAATCCCCACCTCAAACGTTCAAAATCACCATGACGATGGAGCAGTAACACCATGAAATATCTGGAGGCAGGCAGCCAAGCCCCCGCGTTCTCCTTATCGGATCAAGATGGCAATACCATATCGCTCAGCGATTTTGCCAGTAAGAATAAGGTACTGGTGTATTTTTACCCCAAAGCAATGACACCAGGATGCACAACCCAGGCTTGCGGCCTGCGTGATAGCAAAGACGCACTCGACCAACATGGCGTTGTTGTTCTTGGAATCAGCCCTGACCCTGTCGCGCGATTAGGGAAATTCATTGCCAAGCATGACCTGAATTTTACGCTGCTCTCCGATGAGGATCATGCTGTTGCTGATCAGTTTGGCGTTTGGGGGCTCAAGAAATTCATGGGTAAGGAGTATGACGGCATTCACCGTATCAGCTTCCTTATTAATGAAGACGGTGTCGTTGAGAAGCTCTTTGATAAATTCAAAACCAAGGATCACCACGATACAGTGATCAATTATCTGGAAAGCAAATAAATAAAAAGGCCGGAATGATCCGGCCTTTTTTATGGACTCAAAATGCTAGCTTATTGCACTTCAAACAGGTGGTGCTTTTTCTTGCCCAACTTAACGAGGAAGAAGCGTCCATAGAGGGCGTTCTCACGGGCAAAGCATTCTGGCAGCTTCATGTTGTCTTCCATTGACTTGGCAACACCATTAAATGTCACCGCGTTACGACCCAGCGCATCCTTTACCTGCTTACCGGATGGCGCAACGCCATGATCCGCAAACAGCTGAGTCATAGGCACGCCTTCCAGCTCTGAAAGCGTAACTGTTGATGAAGGCAGACCATCCAGGCGCAATTGCTCCAGATCCTGTTCGGACAATCCGGAAAGCTCGCCTGAGAACAAGGCTTCAGTGATACGTTCTGCAGAGCGAAGACCTTCTTCACCATGCACCAGGCGGGTCACTTCTCGGGCGAGAATCCCCTGACCGGTCTTGCGTCCCTGAATCTGCGCATCTTCCTCTTCAATACCACGAATTTCTTCCATACTGAGGAAAGTGAAGTACCGCAGGAACTTATAAACATCCGCATCCGCAGTATTCATCCAGAACTGGTAGAATGCGTACTGGGATGTCTTACTGGAATCCAACCAAACCGCACCGGATTCTGTTTTACCAAACTTGGTACCATCAGCTTTAGTAACCAGAGGAACAGTCAGACCATATGTCTGCGCCTTGTTCATGCGGCGAGCCAAATCGATACCACCAACGATGTTACCCCACTGGTCACTACCACCAATCTGCAAAGTGCAGCTATGCAGACGATTCAGTTCAGCGAAGTCCAGAGACTGCAACAGCATATAGGAGAATTCGGTAAAGGAGATACCGGAACCTTCACGCTCAATGCGCTGCTTCACGGATTCCTTGTTGATCATGTTATTGACAGAGAAGTGCTTACCCACATCGCGCAGGAAAGCGAGGACGTTCATGTCGCCGGTCCAGTCCAGGTTATTGGCGACAATTGCCGCATTCTCACCACAATCGAAATCAATAAACTGGCTAACCTGACCACGAATCTTGTCAGCCCAGTCGGCGACAACATCGCCCGTATTCAGCTGTCGCTCCGCAGCTTTGAAGCTGGGGTCGCCGATCAGACCAGTCGCACCGCCTACCAGCGCGATAGGCTTATGGCCAGCCTCCTGAAAACGGCGCAGTACCAGCAGCGGCACCAGATGACCCAGGTGCAGGCTGTCAGCTGTCGGATCGAAACCGCAATACAGCGTACGGGAGCCGCTGGCCAGATGCTCCGCCAACTCCTCGACTGCGGTCACCTGGTTAATCAGCCCACGGGCCTGCAGATCCTGCAATAATGCGTTTTGATCGTCTGACATCACTCACTACCAGTCATTGTCCGGCGTGCCGGATAGAAACTCAGCCATCTAAATCGCGCTATGCGCGCAGTAGCAGAAAATTGCAAACGCCAAAACATACCGTAAAACATTAAAAAGACAACCGTTTTCCCTGCCCGAAGAGTAAATAAATGAACACTCTGGTTTGTGATCAGGATGTAGCGCAGCTTATGATCGTGTAAAGCCGACGCTTACTGACTATTACCGTAAAAAATATGCGTTTATAATCTATTTTTATTAATATCCAGCGAACTAAAGTTATTTTGGCCTCGGGAGTATGACCAATCACCGCCGCGCTACACCACAATCATTGAAAGCCTTTCCGAAACGCCATCTCGCTATGGCGGCGGGTTTAATGGCTGCTGTTTTCCTGTTGTTGATCATTGTTCCCTCTGAGCCTGTGTCTGCCAAGCGCACAGAAATCCCACTGGCCATTGAGACATCCGAGAGTTTAGCCGAGATTATTGACAATAATCTGACGCAGCCCCCTGCTGCCGGTAATAACGAAACACAGAAAGTAGCAGCACCAGCTGCTCCTTCCATTGACTGGAAACACGTCACGATTAAATCTGGCGATACCCTGTCTGTGATTTTCTCCAAGCAGGGATTAAGTGCCAACACCCTGCACAAACTGGTCAGTAGCAGCAAAGAAGGCAAATCGCTGGCATCCATCAGACCAGGACAAACTCTCGAATTTGGTTTCATTAATGACGAACTCCAGCAACTGCGCTACGTCCGCACCCGACTGGAAAGCCTGCACTTTACCCGCAGTGATAACAGTTTCACCGCCGAAGAAGTCATTCGTAAACCTGAAATTCGTCAGAACCATGTGGCCGGCGTTATTACGGATTCCCTGTTCCTATCCGCCAACCGGGCAGGACTGCCTGACAAGCTGACCATGGAACTGGCCAATATTTTTGGCTGGGATATCGACTTTGTTCTGGATATCCGCAGCAATGACAGCTTCAGCCTGATCTACGAAGAAAAGTTCCTGGATGGCAAGTCAATCGGTTACGGCGACATTCTTGCCGCAGAATTCCAGAATCGCGGGGAAACTTACCGGGCCATTCGTTATACCGATAGCAAAGGTAAAACGGATTATTACTCCCCTGAAGGCGAAAGCCTGCGTAAATCCTTTATCCGCACCCCGGTTGATTTCACACGGATCAGCTCCGGCTACAACCCGAACCGTAAACACCCTATCTTCAAAACCAACCGCCCACACCGTGCGGTTGATTATGCTGCCCCTTCGGGCACGCCTATCAAGGCTTCCGGTGACGGCACCATCCACTTTGCCGGCAAGCAGCGTGGTTACGGTAATGTGGTGTATATCAATCACCCCAACAGTATCACCACGGTCTATGCCCATATGCGCAATATCCGGAAAGGCATCCGCAGGAGCGTACGGGTCAAGCAGGGACAGGTGATTGGTTATGTCGGCATGACCGGCTACGCAACCGGCCCACACCTGCACTATGAATTCCGAGTGGACGGCATACATCGCAACCCGCTCAAGGTCAAACTGCCGGATGCCAAGCCACTGCCCAAGTCAGAAATGGCTCATTTTGGCCGGATCAGCCGCGTGATGCTGGCCGAACTGGAGACACGCCAGGGCGGCACTATGCTAGCAGCCAAAAGCAACGATAAATGACAATGCAACCCTCTGAGCCCGATTCCGAGCTCTATATTGGCCTGATGTCAGGCACCAGCATGGACGCCATGGATGCCGTGCTGGTTGATCTGGCATCAGCATTTCCGCTGCAGAAACATCAGATTTCCATCCCCCTGTCAGAAGCACTGCGCAAAAACCTTTTGGCGCTGTGCCAGGAAGGGCCGGATGAAATCACACGCATGGCGAAAGCCGATATTCAGGTGGCCCAAATCAGTGCCCAGGCCGTCAATATGCTGTTGAAAGAAGCATCTGTACCCGCTTCAGACATACAGGCCATCGGTAGCCACGGCCAGACCATCCGACACCTGCCAGAATTTGGCAATACACTGCAGATTGGCAGCCCAAGCCATATCGCCGAACAGACCGGTATTCTCACTGTCGCGGATTTTCGCCGCCGGGATATGGCCGCCGGTGGGCAAGGCGCACCACTGGTTCCGGCATTCCATGAAGCCGTTTTTCGGCATACGGAGAAAAACCGCGTTATTCTAAACATTGGCGGTATTGCCAACATCAGCATTCTGCCTACGGCGCAACACATTCCAGTCAGCGGTTTTGATACAGGTCCTGGCAATGCGCTCATGGATTACTGGAACCAGAAACACCAGGGAACCCGCTATGATCTCAATGGCAGCTGGGCATCCAGTGGGACCGTCGATCAAGCCCTGTTGCATAACTGCTTATCCGATGCCTATTTCAGCAGGCAGCCGCCTAAAAGCACGGGGCGTGAACATTTCAATGCGGAATGGCTGAATAGCTTCCTGAGCAAACATAGCGCTCTGGCGCCCATCGACATTCAGGCAACCTTGATGGAATTAACGGCGAAAAGTATTGCCGTCGATATCCAACGCTATGCCGCTGACTGCCAGGAATTGTCTGTCTGTGGGGGGGGCGCATATAACAGCGCACTGCTTGAGCGTATTGCTTTTCACCTGCCTGATATTACCGTTAGCAGCACACGTTCACTTGGACTCGCAGCAAAATGGGTTGAAGCCGTCGCTTTTGCCTGGCTTGCCCGACAAACCATCCACGGTTTGCCCGGCAACCTTCCCAGTGTCACCAATGCCAAAGGCCAACGAATCCTTGGCGGAATCTACCCGGCCTGAGTGATTTAAGCAGTCGGTGAAGGAATATAAGAAAGGCATCTGCCAGCTGAAACCTTCAGCTGGCGACAAACATCAGATTGTGAACGAGGAACCACAGCCGCAGGTGTTGGTGGCATTGGGGTTATTCACAATAAAGCGCGAACCTTCCAAGCCTTCCACGTAATCAACTTCCGCACCGACCAGGTACTGGAAGCTCATCGGATCCACAACCATTTTCACCCCAAGCTTTTCAACGACGGTATCATCATCATTCAGCTCTTCGTCAAAGGTGAACCCATACTGAAAACCGGAGCAGCCGCCACCGGTTACAAACACCCTGAGCATCAGGCGATCATTGCCCTCATCCTCCAGCAGGTCGCGCACTTTGGTGGCGGCGTTTTCGGTGAAGGTAATTGGCTCAGGTATAAAAGTCTCAGCGGCGGACATTCGTGCTCCCGAAGTACTGCATTATCAACGTCAACAATTATTCAATTAACCGAGTATTCCAGTCAACATTATCAGGTTAAAGGAACTGACAAATCTCAGTTCCCTTCAACCTCAACCTGCATAACCTGCTTTTCGATACGTCCCTTGTCGGCCGTCTTTTTCGTGTCTTTATTCTTCAATGGAGTTTCAGAGGCCTTGATTTCTGCCAGTTTGGGCATATGTTCCAGACTTCCGTTAACCTGGGCGCCCATAACCATTTCGATCAGGCTGTAATGGACATTACCACTGATCCCGGCCTTGGCCGCCAACTCCAGACGCTCCGTGGCGTACACATTGCCCTTGACCTTGCCGTTAACGACCACATTGGGCGCATGGATATCGCCTTCAATGCTGCCCACTTCGGCCAACCGCAACACGCCATCATCCGACACCACATCACCAACAATCCGGCCTTCCACATGCATGCTGCCATGGAAGCGTACATCGCCATGGATTTCAGTACCATGCGAAATCAACGTGGTGTCATCACTGTTTCGCGCTACAGCCTTGGTCGTATTCACGGGCTTGTCCGCGGATTTGGATTTTCCCCACATACTACTACGCCTCTTCGATAATCCAGTTAAACTTGCGGTCGATGTCCCGTTTCTTCGGGCTGGTAATGCGCCCGGTCACTTGCAGATACTCAGGCGTAAACCCTTCCGGCAACGCAATCTCGCCCCGGGCACCATCACCAGGAATACTCTGAAAATAGCGGAAGCCCAGCCGGATATTTTTACCATTCAGCTGCGGTGATAATTCGTGTAAGGCAAAGCTGGCAGGATTACCATCCTGTTTACCGACAACGGTTGCCTGCAACTCGCCTTTGAGGAACTGGTGCTGCTTGGCCGATTGCATCACCACCAATTTCCACTGGAAGTGGCGGGGTTTATCTGTCGGCAACAACTCAAACTTTTGCACCGATACCGCCCCTTCCTCTTCCTCCGGCGCAAGAATACTCCGGTAAAAGGCCAGATCCTGATTCAATCTCGCATTATCATCCTTTAAGCGCCGAACATCCTTTCGCACCAGCTCTGCCGCATCACGATTGATCTGACCGGCACGCTCAGCAATGGCGACCTGCTGCTTCAACTGTGTAACCTGCTGGCTTTGCTCCTGAATCAGTGCCTGATTCTGGGTCAGCTCTCCACGCATCACCTGGATTTCATGCCAGGCCCACGAACCTCCCAGGTAATAACCGCTCATTCCCACGCCCAGCATAATCACCGCAATAACCAGCCAGTGCCGGCGGCGACGAGCAGGATCGTTATTCACAACACGATAAGTCGGTTCAGTTTCTCCCGCACGCTTCAAGCGAAAGGTCTCCCGTCACACAGTTTGAATCAAAATAACACGTCGTTTCAGGGGGCAAGGGCCACCTGTGTCAGACCTGCCGACTCTTCCTGCCCAAACATGACATTCATATTCTGGACAGCCTGACCGGCAGCACCTTTGACCAGGTTATCAATGACAGACTGCACAACCACGGTGTTACCGCCCCTTGGACGACAAACCGCCATGCGACACATGTTGGAACCACGCACGCTCCGGGTCTCCGGTGTCCAGCCCGACGGCATGACATCCACGAAAGGCTCTTGGGCGTAACGGGTTTCAAAAAGTGCCTGCAGGTCTACACTGTCATCTACCAGTTGTGCATACAGTGTGGCATGAATACCACGGATCATCGGTGTCAGGTGTGGCACAAACGTCAGTTCGCAATGGCCTTTACCGACAGTCTTCAAGCCCTGCTTGATTTCAGGCAGATGTCGATGCCCATTCACACCATAGGCCTTGAAGCTTTCACTGGCTTCACAGAGCAGTGTACCGACACTAGCCTGTCGCCCGGCACCACTGACACCTGATTTGCAATCCGCGATCATTGCCCCGGCATTAATCAAACCCGCTTCCAACAAAGGCAGAAAACCGAGCTGCACCGCTGTAGGGTAACAACCCGGATTGGCCACCAGCTTGGCAGCTGCAATCTGGGTGCGATTCACTTCAGGCAAACCATACACCGCATCTTCAAGCAGTGCCGGACAGGCATGCGCCATCCCGTACCATTCCGACCATTCATCGGCATCCTTCAGCCGGAAGTCAGCCGCCAGGTCAATAACCCGAACACCTCTTGCCAGCAATTCCGGCACCTGGGTCATCGCAACGCCATTGGGTGTGGCATAAAACACCACATCACAATCGGACAGCGCATCAACATCGGGCTCAGAAAAACAAAGATCCGTATAGCCACGCAGACTCGGGAAGAGATGATCAAGCCGTCGACCAGATTCGGAACGTGATGTAATGACTCGCAGTTCAACCGCCGGATGCTGCACCAGCAAACGCAGCAATTCGACCCCGGTATAACCTGTTCCACCAACAATCCCGACCTTGATCACTAATCTCTCCTCGACGCCCCCGCGAAAACAGCCGGCTATAATAAACGGCTTTAGTCAAAATCTACAGACATTAACGGTCGCAATCTGTTGTCCCTTTCACATTCAGGCCATGGAAGATATCGCTATCCGGCTGCCCTGCGTCATGGTGATTTGCGCCAGCATCTGCATAATGGTAGGCGAAAAGCGATGACCGCTCTTGGATGACAGGGAGTTTCATGACTTCAGCGACACAACACACCGGCGGACAGCACCGATGAGATTGACGCCCCGCCGCCCTTCCTTCTACCGCTTTCGCCGTCAGCTCGCTGATACGGACGCCATCCCACAGCTGGTTCTGCTCGGATTGGTCACGGGCTTTTTCACCGCCGTTGTCACTACTGGCTTTCAGGAACTGATCGACTTTTTTACCAGCCTTTATTTACCAGCTTCCGAATATGACAACTACGCGGCTCTGGAATGGCCTCTGCGCCTGCTGTTACCCCTAATTGGGGTAGCCGTCATCATTACACTCTTTCGTCTGCTGCATGAACCCAAGCATCGGCTGGGCATCGCCCATGTGATTGAGCGCTTGAACCTGCATCAAGGTAGATTGCCACTGAAGCCATTTCTTTTGCAATTTTTCGCGGGCATTGCGGCTATCGCGTCCGGCCACTCCATCGGCCGGGAAGGACCTGCCGTTCACTTGGGCGCGGCCAGCGGCAGCCTGCTTGGCCAATGGCTGCACCTGCCCAATAACAGCCTGCGGGTACTGGTAGCCTGCGGCAGTGCGGCAGCTATTTCCTCCCTGTTCAACACCCCCATTGCCGGTATCGTGTTTGCCATGGAAGTGGTGGTCATGGAATACACGGTCGCCGGTTTCATTCCTGTCATGTTGGCCTCCGTAATCGCGGCGGTGATTACTCGCAGCCTCTATGGCACAGAACCCGCCTTCCACGTGCCATCCATCACGGTCACCACCGTTAATGAATTACCCCTGATCATTATCACCGGAATTACCATGGGGCTACTGGCCGTATGCTTCTGCCGCCTGATTGTCCTGTTTGCCCGCACCAATACTTACCCGCTATGGCTGCGCCTGACCGGTGCGGCATTACTGACCGGCATCACCGCCATCTGGCTGCCGCAGGTGATGGGGATTGGCTATGGCACCCTGTCTGACATCATGTTCAACAATCTCGGCTTCACCTTTCTTTGCCTGCTCACCATTGGCAAACTCGTGACCAGTGCCGCCAGCATCGGCCTGGGCGTACCCGGAGGGTTGATTGGCCCCTCCCTGTTTATTGGCGCTGCCGCTGGCAGTACGGTGGGCAGTCTGACCAACATGCTGGGCCTCAGCGCAACAGCCAGTGGGTTTCCCGCCATGGTCGGCATGAGTGCCATGCTCGGCGCCGTATTGCAGGCGCCACTTACCGCATTGATTACGGTACTGGAATTGACCAGAAACCCCGGCATTCTGCTGCCGTCATTGATCGCAATCATTATCGCCTGGCTCATCAGCAGCCAACTGTTCCGGCAACAGTCGATTTTCACCCAAATGCTCTCCGCTGATGGTCTGGACTTTCGCCACGACCCCGTCGCACAGGCATTACGCCGTGCCGGCGTTGCCAGCGTGATGAGCCGAAGCCTCCAGCAACTGGAACGACACTGCCCTTTCGAACAATTACAGAGTGCGCTAAAAACCAAGCCCCGCTGGCTGCTGATCAATAACAATGGCAAACCACAAAGTCTGATGCCTGCCGTAGAACTCGCTCGACAACTTGAACAACTGACATTTGACGCACACTACACCCTGGTTGAAACCGCCGACCTTCTGGGGATTCCCGCCAAACGCCTGGAAGTGGCCTCCATCGACATCAAGTCGACACTGCACGAGGCCCTGATAAGAATGGACCAGAACACTCTAGATGCCCTTTACATCATCAACCACGACAGGAAAAACGGTGACGCAATACTTGGTATCATTACCCGTGCCGACATTGAAGCCTGGTACCAGGTACCCCACTGACACCAATAACACGGGATAGATCTTCCAATGCTTTATTTGTGGATTAAAGCGTTTCACATCATCAGCATGGTCTGCTGGTTTGCGGGCCTGTTTTATCTGCCGCGTCTCTATGTCTATCACGCCATGAGCAATGACAGCATCAGCATTGAGCGCTTCAAGGTGATGGAACGAAAGCTCTACCGTGGCATTACCACGCCTTCCATGATCCTGACCCTGATCTTCGGCCTCTGGCTGTTGCACATGCAGCCGCTCCTCCTCAAACAAGGCTGGTTTCATGCCAAGCAGGCACTGATTGTCCTGCTGCTGGGCTACCACCATGCCTGCGGCCGTCTGCTGAAGGTCTTTGCCAACGATAACAACACCCGCAGCCATACGTTCTACCGCTTTTTTAATGAGTTTCCGGTGCTGCTGTTGCTTGGTATAGTGATATTGGTTGTTGTGCGACCATTCTGACACTCGGGCCAACAACGATAAAACAACCATAATAAGGGCAAGGATTGCACCGTATGGATACCACACTGTACAAAGTCGTCTTTGAAGGGCAGACACATCCCGATCAACATACGGAACAGGTCAAACAGAATTTTACGGACCTGTTCCAGGCCGAACCGCCACAAATAGAACGCCTGTTTTCCGGACAACCCATCATTGTCCGGAAAAACCTAAGACAACAGGAAGCCCGGCAGTATGAGGAAGCGATTACTCAAGCGGGTGCCGTCTGTCGTATTTTGATCCAGAAGCCGACATACACTGCCACTGTTCTGGATACTCTCCACGAAATCCCACCCTGGGAAACGGAACTACCAGTCGCACCCACAACCATTGAGGCTTTTTCATCGAAAGGCCGCCTTGGGCGCGCCCACTTTATAGCCTATACCTCGTTGTGTTTTTTGCTGGCCGCCGTTCTATCGTCGACGGCATGGATTCTGGCAACGGGTTCAACGGCTGTCATCCCGCAGGGCGCAGCCATCATAACGACAATATCAGCATGCCTGCTTGCGGTACTGGCCAGTATTCCACTACAAATACGACGACTCCACGATATTGGCCACAGTGGCTGGTTGAGCCTGATCAGTCTAACGCCACTGACGAACATTCCCTTTTTCTGCTACATCGCCCTGTTACCCGGTAACCGGGGAGCTAACCCGTACGGCAACACCACAGAATCTCCCTCCACGGTGATAAGCCTGCTGGCAATTGTACTACCACTCGTATTTGTCATAGCGTCCGTGCTAACCCTTGTGGCAAACTTCAGCGACGTACAAACATGGCTGCAACACGCATTTGGCCAGCCAGCCCCACCACTACGGTAAAAAATACGGCGATCAGTCTCTGCTCGCTGGGAAAACAACAATAACCCTGAAGGAGCAGAATGATGAAAGGACGAGTACTGATTACAGGGGCATCCACCGGTATCGGTGAAGCCATGTGCCACTATCTGGCCAAACAGAAACATGATCTGGTACTGGTCGCGCGCAATGGCGATCGTCTTCAGGCACTGGCCAAGACACTCACAGAACAGTTTGGTGTCACCGTCACCCCCTGCCCGATGGACCTTGCCGTAAATGGTGCCGCACTATCCCTGCATGAGTGGTGTAAATCCCAGGGATTGACCATCGACATCCTGATCAACAATGCCGGTGTCGGTACCCGTGGCGACTGGATCACGACAGACTTTGAAGATGAATACCGCCTGATTCAACTCAATATCGTCACCCTGGCCGAACTGTGCAAACTGTTTGCCCGGGATATGGCAGAACGCAAGCAGGGCTGGATTCTCAACGTTGCCTCCATTGCCGGATTCCAGGCCGGCCCCTGGATGAGCAAGTATTACGCCTCAAAAGCTTATGTCCTCAGCCTGTCCGAAGGGCTCGGACACGAACTAAAAACCCATGGCATTACCGTTACAGCGCTCTGCCCCGGCCCGGTCAAAACCCCGTTCTTTGAAAATGCAGGCATCCCGCAGGAAAAAATCTTTGCCAGCCCCGCCACCATGACAGCAGAAGCGGTAGCCGCTGCCGGCATTGAGGGGTTACGCAATGGCAAGCGTGTTGTCATCCCCGGATTTATCAACAAAATGCTTGCTCAGAGCGGCAGGGTATCACCCAGAAATATGCAAACAGCCGTTAGCGGCTAGATCAATCAGCACAGTATTTGATGTCTGATGCGTTAAACGGCGGTAAACAATCGATGTCACTCTCATTACATAACTACAATATTGTCCGGGTCAGCGACGGCAAACAGATTACCAACTGCACCATTGTGCGTATGTGCCATGCGCACGTGGTCGTAAAATACGAAGGGCGAAAATACAAAATCCCCTACAACCTGATAGACAAAGTGGTTGGTCACGAACTGCTGATGCCGGAGGAATAACGGCACCCACATTTAACAGGAGTCCTCCATGAGTACAGACTGTCTGTTCTGCCGGATCATTGCCGGGGACGCTCCGGCAGAAAAAGTCTATGAAGACGACGATGTGATTGCCTTCCGGGATATTTTCCCGGCAGCGCCGACCCACTGTCTGATTATACCAATCGCCTTTTCTAACTACTGCATAAGTGCCCACTGGCGAGAGCATAAACTGAACAACCGTCCAGCCTCGCTACACAGTTTATTCCAGGCATTGCAGCAACAATCCACAATATCC
>MUIA01000021.1 GCA_002084115.1 Oceanospirillales bacterium LUC14_002_19_P2
CAACGAATGCCAGCGCTTCGTTAAGGATATTTATCTGGCTGACAGTTAATAACGAAATCGCATCAATGAAATTTTGAAAGAGCCTGGAATTCATAACAGTCATCCCCAGATAGCCGGATGGTTTAGGGAGTATAGGTCAACCAACCATCAGGGGTAACTTAGCCGTTGAGGTCGCTGGTTCGATTCCAGTATCGCCTACCATTTCCATACTGTGAATAAGCATGGTCGCAGTAAAAAAGTCAGGCAAGCTATTGAGTTTTAGTGCTGTGTGAGTATCATGCGGCGCATCTGCAGGCGGTTAGCTCAGCTGGTTAGAGCGCAACGTTGACATCGTTGAGGTCGCTGGTTCGATTCCAGTACCGCCTACCAATTTCGCCGATATCGGCAACATGCTTTGTGCATACAACGTCTTTATAGGCGGTTAGCTCAGCTGGTTAGAGCGCAACGTTGACATCGTTGAGGTCGCTGGTTCGATTCCAGTACCGCCTACCATCCTATAAAAAGGGATCTGCATCGCAGATCCCTTTTTTTGTTGTCTTCGATAAATGTATTGCTGAGCCAGGCAGTTGTAAGCTGTCCGGCTCATGTGACTATTTCAGTGATCAGTTGTCGATGACATAGCAGGGTTCATAATGGCTACCGGGCAGTTTCATCCGATGCTGAGCCACGAATGAGCTGAGCAATTCATCAATGCGCTGCATTAGTTCCGGTTCTCCTGACAATCGGAAAGGGCCATGTTGCTGAATGGTTTTGATGCCGCTTTCCTTAATATTACCCGCCACAATGCCAGACATTGCACGACGCAAGTTGGCTGCCAGTTCACTGGGCGGCATGTCATGCGCCAGCGTCAAAGCAGCCATGGATTCGTGGGTTGGTTCGAAAATCTCCTGGAACAACCGCTCAATGGTCAATTCCCAGTTGAAGTAGTAGGCATCCTTGCTGGCCCGGCGGAAGCGGGTGACTTTGTCCAGGCCGCTCTTCATGGTTTCGGCGACAGCTGCAGGGTCATCAATAATGATTTCATAGAGTGCCTGTGCTTCTTTGCCCAGGGTCGCGCCAATGAACTCATCAATATGCTGGAAATATTCTTCTGCGCTTTTCGGGCCGGTAAATATTAGGGGGAAGGGGATTTTCCGGTTTTTGTCGTGCAGCATCACGCCAAGAATATAGAGAATCTCCTCGGCGGTGCCCGGGCCGCCCGGGAAAACGACAATGCCATGCCCGAGCCGGACAAACGCTTCCAGTCGTTTTTCAATGTCTGGCATGATCACCAGTTCATTGACGATCGGGTTTGGGCTCTCGGCGGCAATGATGCCGGGCTCTGTCAGGCCAATGAAGCGACCTTTATTGATACGTTGTTTGGCGTGACCAATGTAAGCCCCTTTCATCGGCCCTTTCATGGCGCCAGGGCCGCATCCGGTGCAGATGTCCAGGCCGCGCAGGCCCATCTGGTAGCCGACTACTTTGGTATAAAGGTACTCTTCCCGACCGATGGAATGACCACCCCAGCAGACGACAATGTTAGGCGGCTGTTTGGGAATGAAGGCGCGGGCATGTCGCAAGATCTCGAAGACCAGATTGGTGACATCCCGGGGTTCATTGAGTTCGAAGAGACCCTGCTCTTCCATTTCGCTGAACACATAGAGGATATCGCGCAGTACGGAAAACAGGTTCTCTTTGACGCCAAGAATCAGCTTCTTGTTGACGAACGCGCAGGCGGGCGCGTTGATCAGTTCCAGTTTAAGCCCGCGAGGCTCCTGGATGATTCGGATGTCGAAGTCTTCATGCTCCGCCATCAGCTCGTGTGCGTTATCTTTTTCTGACTCACAGTTCAGTACCGCCAGTGCACACTGGCGGAACAGGGTGTAAAGCCCCGTCTTGCTGGTGTCCTGAAGTTTGCTGACCTCGTGGCTGGACAGCACGTTCATGGAACCAGTGGGGTTGACGATTGCCGTTACAGTATCGCAATGACCCATGCACATCTCCCTCTGCATGTGAACGTAAAAATCTGAAAGAACGAATGATTTCGAGTGGTGTTCTGACCGGTGAATAATGAAAAAGTTGCCGGTTATCAGTTCAGTATAGTGAATACGCCTGAATGTCAGTAATGGCGTATAAATCTGTTATATCCCTGAGAGGTGGTCTCTGTCCAGTTTGCGGGAGGGTAAAATGTTAGGTGCTTTTACAGGTTGGCGGATGAAAAGTGAGGGATTGCAACAGAAATAGCCTTTAGAAGACGATTGATTTGTATAGATCAAAACTTCTGAAGGATCAGACATGTCGGCAACCCCATCA
>MUIA01000386.1 GCA_002084115.1 Oceanospirillales bacterium LUC14_002_19_P2
AACCGGTTGCGGTTGTTTTGCCAAAAGAGGACAGAAGGTAGTCAGAGTACAGCTCAATCAGATCGTGTTTCATACCGGCAATAATGCCGTATTTTCAGTCTTGTGCGTAACTTGAGTAATTAATGTGACTTTGCTTACAAATAAGTTATAAGAATCAGAGAAGTGAATCACTAACAGCCCTGTCCAACTTCCTGAATGCAATAGCTTCTGCAATATGGGATAAATCAATAGCATCAGCATCTGACAGATCGGCAATGGTCCTTGCCACCCTTATAATCCTGTGCACCGCCCTGGCAGATAGCCCAAGACGCTCCACAACCTTCATTAACCGCAGTTTTTCCCCCCTTCCCAGTAACGCATGATGATCAAGCTCCTGGGTTATCAGATAGCTATTCAACTTACCTTGGCGGCACTGTTGACGATGCCGGGCTTTAAAAACCCGCTTTGATACAATCTCTGATGTTTCAGCCTTGGCAGAACTATCCAGCAATTCTGAGGGCTCTAACCGTGAGACCTCCAGATGCATATCAATCCGGTCCAGCAAAGGACCCGATAGCTTCCGGCGATAACGCTGAACCTGCTCAGGACGGCAGACACAGGGATGGCTTTTGTCGCCAAGATAACCACAGGGGCAGGGATTCATCGCGGCCAGTAACTGAAACCGGGCCGGAAACAGCGTTTGGCGGGCCGAGCGGGAAATGCAGATTTCCCCGGATTCCAGGGGCTGGCGAAGCATTTCCAATACCCGTCGCTCAAATTCAGGCAGTTCGTCCAGAAAAAGCACGCCGTGGTGCGCCAGCGTTATCTCGCCGGG
Organism: Oceanospirillales bacterium LUC14_002_19_P2; assembly: GCA_002084115.1. Lineage (GTDB taxonomy): Bacteria > Pseudomonadota > Gammaproteobacteria > Pseudomonadales > Endozoicomonadaceae > Kistimonas. The sequence goes on from MUIA01000386.1 coordinate 815, forward strand.
TCTGGGGCAGGAACCACCACCCACCAGAGCCACCCCTGATGCCGAATGATGAGGTGCTCGGAACGGACGCTGGCGAGAATACGGCCGGGAGCCATAACCTGCCACGGAATATATGGCGCTGACTTCAATGGCCTCCTGCTCTGTCAATGGTGGCAAAATACCGGGCATACAGCTGGCCATCAGGGTTTTCCCGGTTCCTGGAGGGCCAAACATCAGCAATCCATGCCCACCCGCCGCGGCGATTTCCAAAGCCCGGCGCGCCTGAGCTTGCCCGCGTAACTCGGCCAAATCTCGGCAATCCGGCAGCGGTTGCTCAACAGACGGGCAAACTTCGGCGGCCATGGGCAATCGCTGTGAATCCGTAAAATGCCCTGTCACCGCCAGCAGGGAATCGGCAACAAAGACCTCAGCCACCTGATAGAGCACCACCTCATCCGCATTCGCCCAGGGGACAATCAATTTCCGACCCGCTTTATGGCAGGCGATAACCGCAGGCAGAACGGCACTGACAAAACGCAACTCCCCGGATAGCGCCAGTTCCCCAACGCATTCAAACTGGTCAAGATGATTGGCTGGTATTTGACTGGAGGCCGCAAGGATGCCCAACGCAATAGGAAGATCAAACCGACCGCCTTCCTTCGGTAAATCCGCCGGCGCCAGGTTGATCGTGATACGCCGTGCTGGAAACTCAAAACCCGCGTTAATAATCGCACTGCGAACGCGATCCTTACTCTCACGCACGGCGGTTTCCGGCAAACCGACAATATGGAGACTGGGGAGGCCATTGGACAAATGCACCTCCACGGTCACGGGGGGTGCATCAATACCATGCCGTCCACGGGTGTGGATAACTGCAAGTGACATCCATAATCCTGTTAATTGGAAATATTATAAGAAATAAAAGTGGCGAATCAACGAACACTAAGGGACTGAAGTATTGAATAAAATGCCAGGAATGCAACATCCTTGCGGAACTCACGATTTGCACCCATAAAACAACCTAACTCCCCACTATTGATTTCTTTTTCTTATGAATCGGGGGGGGGAACTAATTTGTCAGGAAACAGACTAATTTTATAACTCTTTTTATACATTAATGTGCTATGTCCAATATAAAGTTTGCCGTTGTCAGAGAAGACCCTCAGCCAGAACTCGACTGCGCCCGCCAGATCCACGCACATCAGGCTCTGCTTATCGCCTCAGGCGGCTGCACCGTTTTTGCGCTTAAACATCAGCAGCCTATCTGACCGTTGATCTATTTGATATTAATCCCGCGCAATTACAACATGTAGCCAGCCGTGCCAAGGCGATACAACAACATGATTACTCGGCACTGAATATCGATAACGACGACTCAACAGGCTTAAGCCAATGCGGTATTTTCGAGAAATTTTTTAGAGTTTTCCGCCAAACCTTCATTGAATTCGTCGCTCCGGAACAGGACATAGAAGTATTTTTTTCAGCTGATCTGGCCACGCGCCGGAACATGCTGAACCAATGGAAAACGTTACCGTTCTGGCAACACTTGTTTCATATCTGCTTCAATGATGATTTTCTGGTATTTCTATTTGGTAAGGAAGCTATTCAGCACGGTGAAAAGAATTCCTATATTGAGTATTTCAGGCAACGCTTTGAATGGGGACTTTTTCAGGAAGACAGTTACTGCAATTATTTTCTCCACAGTATTTTATTAGGGCGTTATCAACAGCCGTTTGCCCCGGACTTTTTAACCTCAGGTCAACATTATTCGTTGAATTATCACACAGCCTCCTTACTGGAACTGGATAGTATTGCCCATTATGACCTGATCAGTTTGTCCAATATTCTTGACTGGTGCGATCAAGACACCATCTCGCAACATACCAAGAAACTGCAATCAATGAAGCCGGGCAGCGTGCTGATCCTGCGGCAATTGAATAACCAGCAGTCTCTTCGCCCCCTGTTGGAGCCCGCTTTCTCATTTGACCAGACGCTGAGTGAACAGTATCAGGCGAAAGACAGGAGTCTGTTTTACAACACCATTGAGATCGCCACCCGGACTACCGCGGGGACTTTACCATGACGATCAGTTTCAGAATTGTCGATGAGCATGGCATCAACCCCTATGGTGAAGCGTTGCGGGAAATAGAACGTTCCATTCTCTATCCTGTCAGCGAAACCAGGGATCAGTTTTCCATTGTTCATGGCCAGCGATATGACGCCTTTTTCACTGCAATGGGCAAGAGCCGTTTCATCGTTGCACTGGATGATGACCGGGTTTGCGGCATAGCCGCTTTTACGTGGAAAAAGGTTATCGTGAATGGCCGTACGTATACTGGCCTCTATCTGGCAGACATGAAACTGGCCAAAGCTTACCGGGGCAAAAAGATCATGCTTCGCATGATCTGGTTCGGGTTTATAAAGTGGCTGTCTAGCCGACGCTATGGTGGCTGGGACTTTGTCTTCGGTGCAGCTATGCGTGATGGTACTGCCGATGTAACCCGCAGCTTCAGCGGATTGCATCTTGGCAAGCTGGCACAAGCGACCGGAGTGCTGGATATCTACTTTTGCCCACCTGAAACACTGGCCAACATCAATGATGCAGCCCCAGCCTATCCATCAGGGAATACCATCGCCCTGCTTTCGCAGATAGACGATGACATCAAAGAAAATAACTGACTCAAGGAGTTTCGTCTGGCATCCACCGGTCAGGCATGGCCTCTCTTCCACCTGCCCTTTCCTTTTACTTGCTGGGAAGAAGGGCTTGTCACTTACCTGAAACGTTGTGCCGAACAACTGCAGCAATCACCACACTATCCTGATGACGCGATTGCCTGTTTTGCACTTGACCGCCGACTGACAGCCCATAAGCAGTGGCTTGCAGACAACGGCATTCAACCTGGCGCCGTATGCACTGTCTATGACTGGTCAGTGCCGTTTATCGGTAAATCCCCGGTGTCCAGCGCAGATTACATCCACCTTTCCACCAGTGACATTTAAGAACATTACGAGGATATCGTTTATGCAGCATTACATTGACGAATTAAAACAACGCTATAGTCTGGATTCAAACCCCTACTTCGCCCATCTCTCCGATGGCAGCTTTTCCCGGGAAGATTTTGTCGAAACCTAGGTCCAGTTTCTGTTTGCCGTTGTCTTTTTTTCACGCCCCATGTCGGTACTCGCCGCCCGACTTCCCCGCCCTGAACACCGTTTCAGCTCACTGTACAATGTCATGGAAGAACATGGGGAAGGGAATATCCGTTCATCCCATGAGAGCACATTCTATGCATTCCTAGACCGCATGGGCGTAGAGCCCGCCTACATTGAGAGCCGCGGTCTCTGGCCGGCCGTGCGAGCGTTTAACACCGCTCTCAGCGGTGTCTGCCTGATGGACGATCTTTATAGCGCTGTTGCCGCCATGGGTATTATTGAGGATCTGTTCAGCGACATCTCTGCCCGCATTGGTCAAGCCGTTGTCCAACATGAATGGCTGAAAGAATCGGAACTCCTTCATTACAATGTCCACAAGGATCTGGATGAGGAGCATGCCGAGGAGTTTTACCACATCATCCGCCCCCTTTACGGCAACCATCCCAGAATTGACTACCAGATACAGCAAGGGCTGGAGTTCGGCGCCTATATTTTCATGACCATGTACAAAGAGCTCTATGCTTCACGCAACCGTCGATGGGAACGTCAGGTAGGCGGCCCCCACAGCGTGGCAGACGGCTGGTATTTTGACGCAGACCCTGTGTCATAAGTCTCCGGCCAGAGGGATATTGCCCGTGAGAACCTGTCATCAGATAAAACCTACGCGGAAGGATACGCTATCTCAGGCTGGCCTGTTCTTACCATTCGGAGGCTTGTTCAGCCATCCGGGTCACGGGCGTCATAAGCCATGATCAAGGGATGGTTTGTCCATAAAAGAACGCTGCTTTCGAGCCTTGCGGTGCTGCTATTGCTGTCTGGCGCCTTCCTTTACTATGCCAACCGCCACACCGTCTCAACGAATAATGCGTATGTAAAGACCGACATCATTCCTGTCAGCAGCCGCCTTTCGGGGCATGTCAGCGACTACCGGGTCGAGGATTATCAAACCGTCAAAACCGGACAGCCCCTGCTGCAACTGGATACAACCAGCCTGCAACTGCGCAAATTACAGCAACAGGCACAGATCCGTAATCTGGAAGCGCAATTGGCGACCGTGTCTGCCAGGCAGTCCATACAACAGATCAACATCGAACAACAGCAGGTGGCAGTAACCCAGTCTGATATTGAGGTGCATCGAATCAACAAACAGCTAAAACGCAGCGAAGCCCTCATCGCCAGTGGTGATATGCCGGGAGAGCAGCATGACAACACCAAAGCCAGCGCCAAGCTGGCACTCGCCCACCAGCAGGAAAGTCAGTTAGCACTCAAACAGGCACGGATGCAGCTCAAGATTCTGGAAGCCGACATCACCCGCATTCAGGCATTGTGTGACCAGGCACAGGCTATGCTGACCCAGATTGATCAAGATCTTGAAGACAGCGTCATTCGCGCACCTCGCAATGGCACAATTGGTAAACGGCTGATTCAGGACGGACAATATGTCACTCAGGGAAGTCCGGTACTGTATCTGCTCCCTGAGCACGCAGTATGGATTATGGCCAATATCAAGGAAACACAGGTCAATACCATCGCTCCGGGACAACCCGTAGACATCACCATTGATGCGTTTCCAGGAACCCGTTGGGCCGGTGAAGTCATGGAGACCTCACCCGCTACCGGTTCTGAGTTCAGCCCTATTCCGCCCAGTAACGCCACCGGACACTTCACCCGTGTGACCCAGGCCGTACCCGTCAAGATTCGCCTACTGCCCAATCCTCACAGCGATCGCCTGAAGCCCGGCATGTCGGCACGGATTCTTGTGCATACTGAAGCCAGACCCGGCCCCCAAACACAATGAACGGCACGTTAGCGCAAAACCGGCAGTGGCTTGGCATTATCGGTATTATTTTTGGTGCCTTCATGGCCGTTCTGGATGTACAGATCGTCAATACCTGCCTCAGTGATATCGCAGCCAGCCTCGACACCGCACCTGAAAAAGCCTCCTGGCTAATGACTGCCTATCTGACAGCGGAGGTGGTCGCGATCCCTCTGATTGGTGTTCTGGTTCATAACGTCGGCTTACGCAAGGTGGTGCTTGCCGTAATCATTCTGTTCGCCATATTTTCCCTGGCGTGTGCCAATGCCTGGAATTTTTCTTCAATGGTGGTTTTTCGCAGTTTCCAGGGATTGGCTGGCGGTACCCTGATTCCTCTGGCACTGACCAGTATCATGACACTGCTGCCCCAACAGCAACGCACCACGGGCATGGCATGTTTTGCCATCGCCGCCACCTGTGCCCCGACCCTTGGGGCGGCACTGGGCGGCTGGCTGGCGGAAACCTGGGGCTGGCGCTGGATATTCCTCATCAACATTCCCCCCGCACTGTTTCTGATCGCCATGGTTGCAGAGGGTATTCCGGCGGCGACTCCGGCCAAAAAACATACGATTCATAGCACCGGATTACTGCTGATTCTGCCGGGACTGGCGGCGCTGGAAATCTTTCTTGAGGAGGGAAACAGCCATAACTGGTTCGAAACCCCATGGATAACGGCCTGCGGCATCATTGCGTTGGGCGGCATCGTCCTTTTCTGTCTGACGGAATATCGCGCACGCCACCCACTCATCAACCTGAGACTGCTGAACGATCACCGGGTTCATCTTTGCTGTTGGGCCGTCTTCGGATTAGGGATGGCGCTTTACGGTTCGATTTTCCTGATTACCCAGTATCACGCGCTGGTACACGGTTTCAGCCCGGGGCACATTGCCAATGTATTGCTTTGGATGGGCATCCCACAGTTGATGGTTTTACCCTTTATGCCAAGGCTGTTGAAAACCATCAATGCCGACGCCTCTGTTATTGCAGGCTTTTTGCTGTTCCTGACCGGCACCCTGTTATCCACCCCCTTAACATCGGATTTTGCCGGTGAGCATTTTTATATTAACCAGATCATCCGCGCCATCGGTCAACCCTTTATCTTCGTGCCATTGTCGGTATTGATTACACGGCATGTTTCGGATCATGACGCGCCCTCTGCTTCCATGCTGGTTGATGTCTTTCTTGCGATCGGAGGAGCCACTGGCATTGCGGTATTATCCACAGTACTGGAACGGCGGATGGACCTGCATTACCACAACCTGCGGGAAGTCGCCGGTATGAATTCGGCGCTGTTGATCGAATTGAATAACCTGCGGATGGATACAATCGATCCACTCTCTGCAACACAGCTGTTGCATACCGTTAATGAGCAGGCTGCCATCATGGCTTATAGCGATGGCTTCTTCCTGATTGCCGGCTTTATTGTTTTCTGCATCGCCTGCATTGTAATGACGCTGATACCGATCGGTTCACGCTCTCGTAACCAGGGTACCCCACCCGTTAAAACGGAGAAATGTTCCTCCTCATAGAGCCACCGGCATTCCGATGGCTCTACATAAGGGCTTATGCGTTCTCTGAAGATTGTGCTGCCTTCTCCAACTCCGCCACCCGGTCTTCCAGTTCCTCCAGCATCTGCCGGGTTCGCTGTAAAACGGCAACCTGGGTATCAAACTCATCCCGGGTCAGCAGTTCCATCCGGGAGAAGGCGCTATGGAGAATAGCCTTGATATTCTTTTCCAGATCATCCCGAACCGGTCCTTTTTCACCGGCCAGCAGGGTGTTCAGCTTACCGGCAATGGAAGTCACAAATGCGGCCTTGTCGATCATCTTGCAGATACACCCTCTATTTCACACGGGATAGCGTGGATTATGGGGATTGTCTTGACCCCGTGAACAGTAAAATTCTGAATCATCGCAAAAGGATATCCCCACATCCCTATGCGCTCAGGCAGCCATCTCACTCAGCCGCATCATTCTAAGGGAAGGGAATGTATCGTCTGACGTACTCCTGCGCAAGCAGAGCTGGCGCATTTTCATTGCAGCCCTGCACCCGTTCTATGTAAGAACAAGGCATTTCAACCGATATTTCTTGAACATTCCTGTTCAAGACTGATCTTAGGCAATAACAGGGCTCTTTTTATTGTGAAGAATGCCTATCGCATCTTTCTCGTCGAGTCATTAACGCTGCAAAAAGGTTCTTTGATGTACGCTTACCCCTGCCTCACGGTCAATCTCGATAGCATTCGGCACAATACCCGCACCATGGTGGATCTCTGCCTTCAAAATGGCGTTGAGCCCGCCGGTGTCACCAAACTGGCCTGCGCCAGCCCGGAAATCGCTCAAGCTATGGTGGAAAGCGGTATCTCCCTGTTGGCGGATTCTCGCCTCATCAACCTGCAACGCCTTGAAGGATTGCCCGTCAGAAAGATGCTGCTACGACTCCCGGCACTGAGTGAGGTAGAGGCGGTGGTGCAGTTTGCCCAGGTTTCTCTGAACTCCGAAGAAACCACGCTAAAAGCTCTGTCCAGAGTCGCCTGCCAGCTCGGCGTCACCCATGGCGTGATTGTGATGCATGATCTCGGCGACTTACGTGAAGGCTGCTTCTTTGAAGAAGAGACACTCCATCTGGCCCGAACCGTGACGGAATTACCCGGACTTCACCTCGAAGGGATTGGTGCAAACCTGGCCTGTTATGGCGGTGTAGAACCCACCACCGACAACCAGACAGAACTGGCTGCGATTGCCAATCGCATTGAAGAAGCACTTGATGTTCAGCTCAATGTCATCAGCGGTGCCAGCTCCGCCGGTCTTTTCCTTATGTTACGGGGTGGCCTGCCAAAGGCGGTAAACCAATTGCGACTGGGCGCTTCCTTGCTGATGGGCATCGGCTTCAATGATGATCCGGTACCCGGCACCTGTCAGTCAGCCTTTTCTCTGCAGTGTGAAATCATTGAGGTCAAACTGAAACCCTCGGTACCGGCCGACTCCACCGCGTTGGATGCCTTCGGAAACAAACCTGTTTTTGTAGACCGGGGCATTCGCCGACGTGCCATCTGTGCCATCGGCAAGCAGGATATTGATATCAACCAGATTACGCCTCGGGATTCAGGCATCCTGGTGATTGGGGGCAGCAGTGACCACCTGATTCTCGACATCACGGATGCCAGTAAAACCCACAATGTCGGCGATATTATCGAATTCGAGATTTCCTACAGTGGCGTTCTGCAGTGCATGACATCAGAGTATGTGGTCAAACGCTGCGTATCTTCCGACAAGCACAATTAATGGTTACTGGCGCGGGCATTTCGCCCGCAACCCGTCAGCGCTGAAGCTTTCAAACGTGATTAATTCCACTCGAATTCAGATTTTTCAGGAAAATATGAAGCCAGAAAATGCTGCATTTGTTGTTGATAAGGGAAATAGTCCCGCTCGCTCATGTCATCAGAGGTGTCGTTGATGCAGAGTGAGAGGTATGTATCGCGAGCCAGGCGCAGGGCCTGGTAATGTGCTGCTGCATCAGGCGAACAGTTTTCCATATAACAGTTTTGATTGAAGCGATATGACAGCAAGCCCCGGTAATCCAGCCAGCGATACAGCAGATCCACAATCACAGGACCACCCACACCACGAAAACGGTTAGCCATAGCCTCACTGAATAGTGCGGGATGGGTACTCTCCAGTTCGATCAATGCTGATCTGAGCATAGCTCTGGGTGCATGTTCCGGCAGATGAAAAGCCTGTGTCACCCCATATTCTCTGTGCATGAACTGCTTGCTGAAGACCGTACCATTGGTATCGGCATGAACTGCATCAGACACCTGCTGCTGATCCGTCACCTGGCGATCATCCACGTAGTAGACCACTCGCCCATTCTCATAAAAGTCCCTTTCGGTCACAGGTCTGAGCAGGAAAACATCATCATTCATATAAATGAAGCGCTCACTTAACCCGGCTATATGGTGCAAACCCGCTTCAATGGCCTGGGAAGAAAACGTCGGTAATACATTGTCTGGCAGGATGTCGCAGTGATCAACCAGCTGGATACGTGGATGTCCCGTATTCAGCCATGCCGGTGTCTGCCCCGCCGTTACGATATAAATCGTGCCCTCAAATGGCCAGTAGGCCGCCACAGAACGCAAGGAATAACGCAATTCTTCATTATCCTGCCAGCGGCAGTTCCGGTTCCCGAGGTAATACCCCGCTTCATGGGCATAACGGGCTTTTTCAGCCTGCCAGGCCGGGTCGGCACCATCGACCCACGTATATACCAGATCGATTGCCGTATTGGACTGCACCATCATTCTGAACGAATCCCCCTTTCCCTCTCACTAACAACCGGATATCGCACCATAAAGGTGCACCACGATAGTGCACAACGTGCCATTTTCGCCCCAGCCAGTGTATCTGTCAGTGCGCAATATCAGCGCACAATCTGAAAAGCTTTCTGCCGGGCTGCTAAAAACCCCATAAAACCGGCATTTCGTCACAGTATTCAATAACTGGCACGATGACTGCATTTAAGCCAGCAACCGCCCTGGGCAGTGAGCCAACACGGGGCATACCGATTCACGACAGCGAGGAGCATCATGAAAACAACAAAAACCGAATTCTGTCGTCTAACCCGTCACCGGCATACGGCACTAGACCACTGCCGTGCAATGATCCAGCGCGACAAGTACTTATAACCCGAAACCGAAAAGCGTAGACTTGTCCGGGTCCAGCCCCCCGGACACGCACAGAACGAGAAGCTCAGGAGAAAATGCCATGAAACTGGTCTCAGCAGTGATCAAGCCCTTCAAGCTCGACGACGTACGGGAAGCCCTTTCCGAGATCGGCGTCCAGGGTATCACCGTCACGGAAGTGAAAGGATTCGGTCGTCAAAAGGGCCATACCGAACTCTACCGCGGAGCGGAATACGTGGTGGATTTCCTGCCCAAGGTCAAGATTGAAGTGGCCATTGGCGACGACATGCTCGACCAGGTCATCGAAGCCATCAGCAAGACCGCCAACACCGGCAAGATCGGCGACGGTAAGATCTTCGTCACCGCACTGGAGCAGGCGATCCGTATCCGTACCGGCGAGACCGGCACCGACGCCATCTGATCACATTATTTGAATAAACGGCACGCCGGCATCCCGATGCCCGGCACGCTAACGTAAACTGGGGGGTTTACTGTGGAAAACAATCTCTTTCACCTGCAATACGCCATAGACACGTTCTACTTCCTCGTCTGTGGCGCACTGGTAATGTGGATGGCCGCTGGTTTCTCCATGCTGGAAGCCGGTCTGGTCCGTTCCAAGAACACCACGGAAATTCTGACCAAAAATATCGCCCTGTTCGCCATTGCCTGCATTATGTACCTGATCTGCGGTTACCAGATCATGTACGGCGGCGGTTACCTTCTCGACGGCATCCTGGTCGGTGACGATCACGTGGCCAGCACGCTGAGCGATTTCGCTGGCCGTGAAGACGGCTTCGAAGGTGGTTCCATCTACTCCGGGGCGTCTGACTTCTTCTTCCAGGTCGTGTTCGTGGCAACAGCCATGTCCATCGTCTCCGGTGCTGTCGCCGAGCGGATGAAGCTGTGGAGCTTCCTGATCTTCGCCGTATTCCTGACAGGTTTCATCTACCCGATGGAAGGTGCCTGGACCTGGGGCGGCAGCGACGTCTTCGGTCTCTACAACCTGGGTGACCTCGGTTTCTCTGACTTCGCCGGTTCCGGTATCGTCCACATGGCTGGTGCAGCTGCAGCCCTTGCTGGTGTTCTCCTGCTGAGTGCCCGTAAAGGCAAGTACGGTGCGAATGGTGAGATCAACGCCATCCCCGGTGCCAACCTGCCGCTGGCAACCCTCGGTACCTTCATCCTGTGGATGGGCTGGTTCGGCTTCAACGGTGGTTCTGTCCTGAAGCTGGGCGATATCGCAAACGCCAACGCCGTTGCCATCGTCTTCGTTAACACCAATGCGGCCGCTGCTGGCGGTGTTGTCGCTGCCCTGATCACTGCCCGCCTGCTGTTCGGCAAGGCTGACCTGACCATGTCCCTGAACGGTGCACTGGCTGGTCTGGTAGCGATCACTGCCGAGCCTTCCACTCCGACCCCGGTTCAGGCCAGCCTGATTGGTGCGATCGGTGGTGTGCTGGTTGTCCTCTCCATCCTGGCGCTGGACAAGCTGAAGATCGATGATCCGGTCGGAGCCATCTCTGTCCACGGTACTGTCGGCCTGTTCGGTCTGCTGGTTGTGCCTGCGACTAACAGTGGTGCAACCCTGCTGGGTCAGCTGGCTGGTGCCGCTACCATCTTCGGTTGGGTCTTCGTTACCAGCCTGATCGTCTGGGGCGTGCTGAAGGTTGTCACCGGCATCCGCGTCAGCGAAGAGGAAGAGTACGAAGGCGTGGATCTGGCGGAATGCGGTATGGAAGCCTATCCGGAATTCACTTCCAAGTAAGACTGCAATACCCTAGGACTTACGCATTGATGAAGCCTGCATATTTTGGTAGCAGGTGATCCTTCTCCTTTGCAAAGCTCTCAACGAAGGCACCAACGGTCTCTTTAAATAGTTCACGTTGATGCTGATAGATG
>MUIA01000303.1 GCA_002084115.1 Oceanospirillales bacterium LUC14_002_19_P2
AAAAAATCGAATTGTGGAGTTCGGCAGAGGTCAATTTTTTGCTTTGTTGTCATTGGTCGTTACGGGCTATCTGCAGATGTGTGTATATTACCCGTTGATACTGGTTTCGCGACAGCCTCATCAGGCGATTCCGGGCAGTAAGCTAATCGTCTATCCAAACGTTGGGCACATGCCAATGGAAGAGATTCCTGAACAAAGCGCCAGCGATCTCATTCAATTTCTTGAAGCCTCAGAGGAGTCATCTGTATGCAGCGCCTGATACTGATACTTGGTCTATGTCTCTCCATGGGATACGCCACGGCCCAGCCCCTGACGACCGTTTCCCAGATTGACCTCACCCGCTATGCGGGTCAATGGTACGAAATTGCTCGGCTACCCAACGTCTTTCAGCGCAAGTGTGTTGCCAATGTCATGGCTACCTACACCCTTCGGGAAGACGGCGATATTGATGTGCTGAACCAGTGTGAGAACAAGGACGGGAAAATCCAGAGCGCACAGGGATTGGCCAGAAGCACCAATCCGCCGGAGAACTCGCGCCTGGAAGTGAGCTTTTTCAATGTTTTGGGCATCCGGCCGTTCTGGGGGGATTACTGGGTCATTGCTCTGGATGATGACTACCAGTACGTCGTGGTGGGAGAACCTGACCGTGACTATGCCTGGCTACTAAGCAGAACCCCCACATTACCGGACGAAACCGTCGCAAAGGCAATCGCCATACTGGAGCAAGAGGGATTCCCTGTCGATCAACTCATCTATACCGCTCAAAAGCCTAGGGATTGAATGAATGAGCCGGCAGCCATGGCCGGCTCACAATGATGCTATCCAAGACTGAAGATCGAACCCAATCCCATGTCCCAGAGTACGATGGTCATCACTTTCATGGAGACCAGCACCACGAGTCCGACCGCAACGATCGAGGTTGCCATCATGAAGCCCTGTTCAAACGGTATATGCATGATATGAGGCAAGCCTGCATACAGCAGGTAAACCGCATAGGCAATCGCCGCCAGAATGCCAAACAAGGCCAGGGGAATTGAGGGGAATAGCCCTAAAAAGCCCGTCAGATAAAGTGGTGTGGCCGTATAAGCGGCGAATATTACACAGCGGCTCCAGGAAGGATCACACCCATAAGTCTTGGCCAACCAGTGAATGAACAGTCCCATGATCGTCACCGCACAGATAATGCCCAACCAGGCGGCAACCCCCAGAAGAAACGCGGTCGTCGACTCCAGCCGGATGGTATCAAGCCCGGTAGACCAGCCGGTAACACTGGTGCCATACCACATACAGAGACCCGGCAAGGCCGCCAGGACCACCATATGGGACAGGTATCCATGGCCGTGACGCTCGATTTCACGATCTATGTCTTCCCATTCTTCATGGGGGTGGGTAAATAACCCTGCAAGATGATCCAACATGTTCAGAACTCCTTCCTGACCCACAAGCATTGATCCATATGCACTAAAAAACCGCTTTTTAGCCCTTTTTACGCTGACTGTGCCCTGCTGCTTAAAATGCCACTTGCCTCTATCAGAACGGCATTAAAGATTCATTTTTATCTAACAACAAAAATTATATTGTACATAATTAACTATATGTACAAGTATAGACAAGGAGTCCCGTAATGAAACAGTTGCATTTACTGAAGAAGGATATTGATGAGGCCGAGGCAATGACCCATTACATGGAAACCCTTGGCATCGCCCATGAACACACGCATGAGACTTACAAACACCCCCAGGCGCTGGAGGAAAGGCACTTGCATGGCACCAGCTTCTGGGAAGAGGTGGATATCATTCACTCCGGCGAAAGAGGACTGATGATCGGCTTCATTGCCAGCGCACTGGTAAGTTTCAGCTTGTACAACCTGCTCTACGGGCAGGAGATTACCTTAATCGTGACAATGTTTGCCGGGCTGGTCACGCTGGGATTCTGCACCTGGGTTGGCGGGATGATTGGCGCCTCCTGCGATAATTACCGACTGGATCCTTACCATGATCAGCTGGCTGCGGGCCAATGCCTGGTGATGGTGGATGTTCCGCCTCATCAGGAACAACTCTTTCTGGAGAAACTGAATCAGCAGTTTCCAGACCGGCACGTTTGCGGTGAGAGCTCCTCCATTGATAATCCCTTTGAAGGTTCCATGCACCTGCACAAGCACACCCGGCTAAGTTACCCCTGATGGTTGGTTGACCTATACTCCCTGAACCATCCGGCTATCTGGGGATGACTGTTATGAATTCCAGGCTCTTTCAAAATTTCATTGATGCGATTTCGTTATTAACTG
>MUIA01000154.1 GCA_002084115.1 Oceanospirillales bacterium LUC14_002_19_P2
TATGACTCATTACCTCGCTTGGCGGCGCGCTCTAACAGAGCGTCATAGGCTGACGACTGCACGCATGTTCGAGAAAATCATTGGACATTGGTGCTACCAACCACAAGGGGTAACTTAGCCATCTAGGTCTATTCAGATTTACAACAACGAACTTAACCATTACAAAAAACAAACTCTCCCAGCTTAAGCAGATAATTTCAAAAAGGAACAAGAAGCCCCCCATTGATCCCTCAAAAAAGCAACACACTTAACCCTCAAATCCAAATAACAACATTCTCAACAAACCATCAAGAGGCAATTATTAAGTTAATAAAATATAATCTATATGACTATGACAAAAGCAATGACATAAAAGCATTTCATCATAATGACCTTTCTCATCCATACACAAAAACAGACACAAACCACACGCTACCGAACAAAGCATATCTCTCGATAGATCAGTGACCAGCCAAACGGATAATAACCAGTAACACGCCTGTCTCGTAGCAGAACAATCTCACATTAGCGTTACGATCTGTGTACAGTCATTTTGTTTTTTGTTACAAATCCACGAATGTCGTTAATGCTACGACATTCCAGTGTTATAGTGCCACGGTGACGCAATACTCAGCGCGCCAGGGAAGCTCCGTCACGTGTTAACATTAACCACTCCCTGTGCGAGGCGCACATTACCAGAAACCCTTTACTGTGCCTGCCTACTGCTGAATCCGGCCACTTGCGCCGGATGAATAGGGGAATGATTTGGCCGACCAGACCTCCATGATGAAAAAAGACAGCTTTAGCCGTGATGAATTATTAGCCTGTTCCCAGGGAGAGCTCTTCGGCCCAGGAAACGCACAACTTCCCGCACCCAACATGCTGATGATGGATCGTATTACCCGCATCAGTGAGGAAGGTGGCGAATACGGCAAGGGTGAAATCATTGCCGAGCTCGATATCACACCCGACCTTTGGTTCTTCGAATGCCACTTCCCGGGTGACCCCGTCATGCCCGGCTGCCTGGGGCTTGACGCCATGTGGCAACTGGTAGGCTTCTATCTCGGGTGGCTTGGCAGCCCTGGCCGGGGCCGCGCCTTGGGATGTGGCGAGGTCAAATTCTCAGGCCAGATACTGCCACGTCACAAGACTGTGACCTATAACATACATCTGAAACGGGTTATCACCCGTAAACTGATCATGGGTATCGCCGACGGCACCGTCAGCGTCGATGGCAAGGAGATTTATGCTGCCAAAGACCTTCGTGTCGGCTTGTTTACCTCAACCGATAATTTTTGACATAACCCGGGTTAATTCATGAGACGAGTCGTTATTACTGGCCTTGGCATCACTTCCTGCCTCGGCAACTCTGCTGATGCCGTGACCGAATCACTCAGGCACAGTCGCTCTGGCATTCGCCTGAACGAAAGCTATCGCGAAATGGGCTTCCGCAGTCACGTCTCCGGCTCCGTCGAGATCGACCTGGAATCCCAAATTGACCGGAAATACCTCCGTTTTATGGGCAACGCAGCTGCCTATGCCTACATAGCCATGCAACAGGCGATTGCAGACTCCGGTTTGGAAGAAAGTGATGTATCCAACGAAATGACAGGGCTGATTGCCGGCTCTGGTGGTGCATCTTCCAACAATATCATCGAAAGCACTGACATCCTGCGTAGTCGCGGGATCAAGCGCGTTGGCCCCTATCGTGTGCCGCGAACCATGGGCAGCACCGTTTCCGCCTGCCTGGCAACCCCGTTCAAAATCAAGGGGATCAATTACTCCATCACGTCGGCCTGTGCAACCAGCGCCCATTGTATCGGCAATGCACTGGAGCAGATCCAGCTGGGCAAGCAAAATATCATCTTTGCCGGTGGCGGCGAAGAAGAGCATTGGTCACAAAGTGCCATGTTCGATGCCATGGGCGCCCTTTCCAGCAAATACAATGACGCCCCTGAAACCGCATCCCGCCCCTACGATGCCACTCGGGATGGCTTCGTCATCGCCGGCGGCGGCGGTATGGTGGTTCTTGAAGAGCTGGAGCATGCCAAGGCTCGTGGCGCCAAAATCTATGCTGAAATCGTGGGTTATAGTGCAACTTCCGACGGTTATGACATGGTGGCACCTTCCGGTGATGGCGCTATACGCTGCATGCAGCAGGCGCTTTCCACTGTCAACGGCGATATTGACTATATCAATACCCATGGCACCAGCACACAAGCCGGCGATATTACCGAGCTTAAAGCGATCAAAACCGTGTTTGGTGATGCCATTCCGGAAATCAGCTCCACTAAATCCTTGTCAGGTCATTCACTGGGTGCTGCTGGTGTACAGGAAGCCATCTACAGCCTCCTGATGATGAAAGATGGGTTTATCTGTGCATCTGCCAACATTACCGAGTTGGACGAAGGCGCTGCGGGCGTCCCCATCATCACCGGTGACTCTGTATCACGCGACCTGAACCGTATCCTTTCAAACAGCTTTGGTTTTGGCGGCACTAATGCCTGCCTGGCATTTGAAAAGTACACGGGCTAGCCGATAACGAAAAAGGGCAACAGCTGTTGCCCTTTTTCGTTATCTCTTTCGTACCCCTGCGACTAACAGGCAGGTGTCACACCAACCGTTTCAAAGGCCTCATTGACTGTTGATTCAGACACCCCTTCCTGACTGGCTGCCAGCTTTACGCCACAAGCTGCTTCTGCAAAGCTTGAATCCGGTGTCCAATACAGCATATTGGCCCGTAACATCAAACCAAAGGACTTACGTACATCGCCATTAAGGCGCTTCGTCATTTCATAGAATGCTTTGCTAAAAAGACCGCTGCCGAGATGGGCAACATCCCCTTTGTCAACATCAGCAAAACTCTGGTAACAGCCCGCCACGCGATAATAACAACCCGCTGCACCATAAAGCTCAGGCTGACTGAGCGACCTTATTGGGTTCTTGCTTTTACTGATACGCCCCCCAAATTGCCAAGTCAGCTGATTTTGACCATAAAGACGCTCATGAACCTTTCCATTATGGCTTTTCAAGTAATATTCAGCTGCAATCGCAGCCATATCTGAAAACGCCTCATTAAGCGCACCAGCCTCACCAGCCCCTGTCAATCCTGAATGCTGCTGAGTGAAGGCGTGACTGATCTCATGCGCCAAAATCCCTAATGATACAAACGGATAAAAGCGCTTCCCCCCGTCGCCCAGCAGTACATTCTGACCATTCCATACCGCATTCTCATAATCAACACCAGCATGGGCAGCCACCATTATTGATTGCCCACCCGCCAGAACCGGCTGCCTATACCAACGTTCATACATGGCAATAACCATATTGCCAAAGACATAAGCATCATTGGCGGGTGAAAATGCACCATTTGATGCATCCCCCCGATTATTATCACACTCATAATTCAGGGGCATGGCAAAATCGTTATCTACCCAGTAAGTGCGATTATTCAAAGATATAACGACCAGTCGTGTATTGGCCAACAGGCAAATATCATTGCTCTGCGTCACCGATAAAGAAGGTAATTCGCCTTCTCCGAATACATAACGACCGACTTTTTCATTACCACCCGGCCCTTTATCCCGATACAGGGATTTAACATTATCCCAATATTGATAAATACTGGAATCCGCAGCATCAATTAAATAATGAGGCCACTTCTCAGGTCCATTGGATGGCCGCACGCGAAAACTCACCTGATAGACAAAATGCGCCGTACGATTACGGTCAAGCCAGATTGCCGGCCGTGTATCACTCTCAAAGATATCACCGGCAATCCCGGTTCTCTCCGCAAACTCTTCCTTCGCAAAACTGAGCATTTCTTCACGAAAAATATCCGTTCTCAGTTCATCATCAATCGTGAGGCGTATACCTCTGGCCAACTTCCCAGAAAATTCGGCATTGCTCAGGTCTTCATCCTTATCAGTGCCAAAGTGCGCAATAACATGGCGCCCCAAAACCAACATACCCTTGTAATACTGCTGGTAGCGGGCATAGATGTTCTGCCTATTGGTAAACTGATGAATTCTGACCAGCGCATGATCCAGCGACTCGATATCCTGCTCGCTATTATTACGGTCATCAATGACCGTAAACCCTTTCAGCACCCGCTGATCAAACAACTCCAGCTGCAGATCGTCAATCGCAGCCTGTGCGTTGGCAGAAAGCCATAACATCACCCATAGAATGCAGTTCGAAATAGGCTTGAAAGCCATGATATCGTCCCTGAAATCCCAACCATCAATTTATACAGACAAAAGTCACTCTATTTATTAATAAAACCCTATCAACTTCACTATAGACCGGAACCCGAAAGAAACTATCTCATTACCGCTCGGTCTTACTGTGGTGGTCAGTTGTGTTTATTTGCAGCAGCGGCATGGATGCCGCGGTAGCGAAGCAGGACAAGGATTGTCCTGTCTGAGCGGGCGGAGAATAGGCACATCTGGCCACCGCTGGCACGGTGTTATACCAATCGTATTTTCTAAGTCCTAAGCCTGATGCCAGCTATCCTTAGGCATCATCAACGAATTCTCTTTGAAACGATGTCTCGCCTACCACAGTTACCCGAAGGTTTTGAGAATATTGATTTTCAGTTTGCTGCCCGTCATGCAGACGATAACCGTGAATGTATCAGGTTATTAGGTCTGGCATTTATACAGCAGAGGCTGCCAAATTGCTGGGTGTCTCCAGTGATGCGGTACATGACTGGGTCCATCGTTTTAAAGCAGGCGGCCTTCCTGGCATGAAGGATCAGGGTGGGAGAGGTCGAAAACCTGTTATCCCT
>MUIA01000149.1 GCA_002084115.1 Oceanospirillales bacterium LUC14_002_19_P2
GACAAACCGGTTGCGGTTGTTTTGCCAAAAGAGGACAGAAGGTAGTCAGAGTACAGCTCAATCAGATCGTGTTTCATACCGGCAATAATGCCGTATTTTCAGTCTTGTGCGTAACTTGAGTTGTTCATATGCTCTTGTCAGGATTTGCATCTCCCTTGATTTCCCGTAGAATACACCGCCTTTACGGGTAGAGGCTCGGGTCTCTGTGCGTCCGGTACAGCTGTACAGGCGTTCTGTTTGAGGGTTGTCCTGAGTTGATCAGGGTGGCCATGAAACCCCGTAATGCCGGAAAGCAAAGACTACAGGAAGACAGATTCCATGGTAACTATTCGTCTTGCCCGGGGCGGCTCCAAAAAGTGTCCCTTCTACCATCTGACCGTTGCTGACAGCCGCAATGCACAAGGTGGCCGTTTCATCGAGCGCGTCGGTTTCTTCAACCCCGTTGCCCGTGGTCAGGAAGAGCGCGTACGCATCGACCGTGAGCGCGTTGACTTCTGGCTGGCGCAGGGTGCTCAGATGAGCGACCGCGTTAAGCAGCTGGTCAAGGCTGCCTGATGAGCGTTGCCGGTGCAGCTGTGCGTCCGTCTGGGCAGTCCTTCGGGGCTGAACAGGGTGTGACCATGGGGCGTATCACCTCGGTATACGGCGTGAAGGGTTGGGTGAAAGTCTATTCCTTTGCCGATCCGATGGAGAATATCCTCAAATACCGGCAATGGTTGTTACGGTATCCGGACGGTCGTACTCAGGCCGTTACCATCGATGGCGGTCGCAAGCACGGCAAGGGCATTGTTGCCCATGTCGCGGGTTGCGATGACCGGGACCGCGCCCTGCAATTTGCCGGGACGGATATCCTGATCAGCCGTGATGAGCTGCCGGAACTGGAAGCGGGTGACTATTACTGGCACCAGCTCGAAGGTCTGACAGTGCTTGCCCTTACCGAATCTGGCGATGAGGTAAACCTGGGCAAGGTAGACCATCTGATCGAGACAGGCTCCAACGACGTCCTCGTGCTGCGTGCTGCTAAAGGCAGTATCGACAAGCGTGAACGGATGGTGCCTTACCTGCTTGATCAGGTGGTGCAAGAGATAAACCTTGAAGAAGGGTTTATGCGGGTCCTTTGGGATCCGGACTTTTAAAAATGTGGTTCGGTGTTGTCACCCTGTTTCCCGACATGTTTCGGGCGATTACCGATTTCGGTGTCTCCGGGCGCGCGGTGAAGCAAGGACTGATCGAGGTGAATACCTGGAATCCCCGGGATTTCACCCACGATAAACATCGGACAGTGGATGACCGGCCTTATGGCGGTGGTCCCGGCATGTTGATGAAAATTCAACCTCTGCGTGATGCGATTCGGGCAGCCAAGGCTGCCGCAGGTCCTGAAGCCCGTGTTATCTATCTGTCGCCGCAGGGTCGCAAGCTCGACCAGGCTGGCGTGGAAGAACTGGCCGCACGATCGCGGCTGATACTGGTTGCAGGACGCTACGAAGGTATTGATGAGCGTCTGGTGGAAACCGAGATCGACGAAGAGTGGTCTCTGGGGGACTACGTGCTGAGCGGCGGCGAGCTGCCGGCAATGACACTGATCGATGCAATATCGCGCTTTGTACCGGGCACCCTGGGTCAAAAGAATTCCGCTGAAGAGGATTCTTTTGCCGAAGGACTGCTGGACTGCCCTCACTACACCCGACCTGAGGTGTTTGAGGAGCGCCAGGTGCCTGAGACGCTGTTGAGCGGTGACCATGAGCGGATCCGCAAGTGGCGTCTGAAGCAGTCGCTGGGACGTACCTGGCTGCGTCGACCGGACCTTCTCGAAGGGCGGGCGATGAGCCGGGAAGAAGAGCGGCTGCTGGCAGAATTTATCGCAGAGTCCGGCCGGACGGCGGTAAACGACAGTCCTGAAGCAGAGTAATCTGCGGACCGTAATTGACTGACTTTGGGAGCATTTTGCACATGAGCAAAAACAAGATTATTGCCCAGCTCGAAGCTGAGCAAATGGAGAAAGAAGTACCTGCTTTCGGTCCCGGTGACACCGTGATCGTACAGGTCAAGGTAAAGGAAGGCACCCGTGAGCGTCTGCAGGCGTTCGAAGGTGTGGTTATCGCCAAGCGTAACCGTGGTCTGAACTCTGCTTTCACTGTTCGTAAGATTTCCAACGGTGTGGGCGTTGAGCGTGTATTCCAGACTTTCAGCCCGCTGGTAGCAGAAATCCAGGTCAAGCGTCGCGGTGACGTGCGCAAGGCCAAGCTGTACTACCTGCGTGAGCGTAGCGGTCGTGCTGCGCGCATCAAGGAAAAGCTTAACTAATCCCGACCGTTTAGTTCTCGCTTTCCGGCGAAAAAGGGGCAGCCTATTGGCTGCCCCTTTTTTATGGCATCCAATAGGTCGTTCGGTATTCATGTGGCCTTGGGGGGGGCGGGTATTTCTGGGCGGGTCTTGCCTGGATGGTAAATTGCTGCGTTAGTCGGCTTGAATAGGTCGGTATTTACACAAAGCATGTTTCCACTTTAATTGTGGTGCTGCGTGTAAGTGTTGAATGTTGAACCTTCAGAGTGTTTTCGTTGTCTGAAGCGTGTAGTCATTGATACGCTAAAATTATTGTCTGTTTACTGGATTATTTTGTGGCAAATACCCTGATTGATCAGTTTCTTCAGAGTCTGTGGCTGGAGAAGGGCTTGTCGGACAATAGTTTGTCAGCTTATCGAAGGGATCTGGATCAGCTTTCAGTGTGGTTGGAGCAGCGCGGAAAGACGTTGATGGAAGCGACTCATCCCTTGCTTCAGCAGTTCTTGGACTGGCGGTCTGAAGAGGCGTACAGTGCCAGGTCGACAGCCCGGGTGTTGTCAGCGATTCGAGGGTTTTATCGCTACTTGCTGCGCCGGGAGTTGATCAGTGAAGATCCGGTGTCATTGATTGAGTCTCCCAAGCTGGGGCGTCAACTGCCGCAGTCACTCAGTGAGGCTGATGTAGAGGCGTTGCTTCAGGCCCCGTCAGTGGGGCGACCGCTGGAGTTGCGTGATCGAACCATGCTGGAATTGTTGTATGCCAGCGGCTTGAGGGTCTCAGAACTGGTGTCACTGAAAACCGGCAATATCAATCTTCGGCAGGGCGTTGTCAGGGTGTTGGGAAAGGGGGGCAAGGAGCGGCTGGTCCCGCTGGGTGAAAATGCCCTCAACTGGTTGGAGCGTTATCTGGCCCATGGTCGGTCGGTGCTGTTGGGGGAGGGTCGAGCCGACACCTTGTTTCCTGGGCGACAGGGCAGGCCAATGACCCGGCAGACGTTCTGGCATCGTATTAAGAAATACGCAGTGAGAGCCGGTATCGACAAGCCGCTGTCGCCCCATACATTGAGGCATGCCTTTGCGACGCATTTGTTGAATCATGGCGCAGATTTGAGGGTTGTCCAGTTACTTCTGGGGCATAGCGACCTATCCACAACACAGATTTATACCCATGTTGCCAGGCATCGCCTGCAGCAGCTCCATGCTGAGCATCATCCGAGGGGGTAATGGTGTGTATCGTTCATTTTGGGTGTCGTGAATTGGGGTATGACTCGGTACACTACGTCGTTTGGGACTATGGTTAAACTATCTGTTATTGATTCAATGAGGATGCTTATGCGGTTCTTTTCAATTTATTTTACGTCGCTGCTTTTGCTGGTCTCCGTGGGAGGCCATGCAAAGGAAGCGGCTGCTGAGGCATCCGTTACTGATAAGTCATCTGTTAGCATCCGGAACAGCCTGAAAGCGATTGATCCCGCGATTCCCATTGAGTCCGTGACGGAAACGCCGATGAAAGGCGTTTTTGAAGTGGTTTTGTCCGGCAATAACGTGCTCTACGCCAGTGCAGATGGGCAGTACCTTTTCCAGGGGGACCTGTTGAAGCTGGAAAATGGCGAGATCAATAATCTGACCAATGGTGTCAGGGCCAAAGCCAATAAGGCAGAGTTGGCGGGACTCTCAAAAAAGAACATGATCATCTTTTCGCCGGAAGGTGAAGTTAAAGGTGTGATTTACGTCTTCACGGATGTGGACTGTGGCTATTGCCGGAAGCTGCATACCGAAGTAGGCGAGTTGAACAGCCTGGGTATAGAGCTACGTTATGTTGCCTTCCCTCGTGGAGGGCAACGTTCACCGGCTTACAAGAAAATGGTATCCGCCTGGTGCTCTGATGATCCTAAACAGGCTATGAATATTCTCAAGAGTGGTGGTTCCATTCCAGAGAAGTCCTGCATCAACCCAGTTGATGAGCAGTACGATCTGGGAGTGCAAATGGGGATTCGTGGTACCCCAGCGATTTACCTGGAAGATGGTACCTCGATTCCTGGTTATCGCCCTGCTAAGGATATTGCCAGCATGATGGGGCTTATGCCTGAGCAGGCTGTGACCAAAAAGTAACTGCCGCTGTTTTCCAGGGTTTGATTGATGCGCCGTGTTTAGCACGGCGTTGTTGTTTTTTGATGACTGCTATCCAGTTTTTTTCGGTCTACCATTTTGCCTCTCCGTTAGTAAGGGGCATGCATCGTCTATTATCAGTCTTATTTTGCCCTATCCTTGAAACCGGTTATGACTGTAGATCTACAGCGTTATCTGGACAGGATTGACTTTGCCCGCAACCCTGATTGCAGTGCTGAATGCCTCAGGGCGTTATACCAATCGTCTTTTCTAACTACTGTATAACAGCCCACTGGCGAGAGCATAAGCTGAACAACCGTCCAGCCTCTCCACACAATTTATTCCAAGCATCACAGCAACAGTCTACGATATGC
>MUIA01000059.1 GCA_002084115.1 Oceanospirillales bacterium LUC14_002_19_P2
TTGGTGGAGGCGGCGGGAATTGAACCCGCGTCCGCCGATACTCCGCCCTTGGCTCTACATGCTTAGATCCGCCTTTGATTTAATTCTGCAACGACCCAGCGGTCGGGGTGAAGCAGAACGAGCCTGTACAGTTTTAGTCGATCAGTCCCCAGACCAGGCTTCACGACGAGTCTGTTTGCTTTGACGATCAGTAACCCAGTCAACAGACAAACCGGGAAGATCGAACGATTGCTGTTTTTAGGCAGCAGTTTCAGGTTTTAGGCAGCCAGCTGAGCTGACTCTTCTACCCAAACGCTATCGTTGATTTGTTGCTTAGTGGCAACTAAAGGTTTGTAGTGTTTTGATTTACGAGAACCACTACGTCCTCGACATGCACCTCGGGTTTCGTCACCGCCGTCGAATCCAAATCGCCCCCGGATAGAAACCTTGCCGGTATTCTACTCTAAAATCTGGGTTTAAAGTCAACAACTTTCAAGTTATTGATTTTTAATATTTAATTTCCTTTATGCATAATGCGCTGCTTTTCGATATTCCACTCGCGCTCTTTGGTGGCGGCGCGCTTATCAAACTCCTTCTTGCCTCGAGCCAGCGCGATCTGAGCCTTGATCAGGTGCTTCTTCCAGTACAGCTTGGTGCAGATACAGGTATGCCCTTTCTGCTGGGTGGTACTGAAAAGCTGCGCAAGCTCCCGCTTGTGCAGCAGTAATTTGCGATCTCGCAGTGGATCCGCCACCACGTGGGTGGATGCCGTCTGCAACGGGACAATGGAGGCGCCGATCAGCCAGGCCTCACCGTCTTTCAGGAGTACATAACTGTCAACCAGTTGCACCTTGCCCTGGCGGAGGCTTTTGACTTCCCAGCCGGACAGGGTAACGCCTGCCTCGAACGTCTCATCAATGTGATAGTCGTGACGGGCCTTTTTGTTGACTACGATGGTTGAGTCGCCGCTACCGGCTTTTTTGGGTTTCTTTGCCATGGCGGAGAATTATACGTGCAGAAACCATAAAAGCCATGATCCCGATGAACGAAAAGTGCCAGAAAAACGCTTTTGTCGGTAAGGCGCAATGATTTAGTGGTTGTACCTTATAGGCAGGCCGTTAGAATGTGCCCTGAGTGTCCGGCGTAGTGTTTCCCTCATCTGCATGGCTCTGGCTGATAACGCGTCAGTAGTAGCTGCTGTAGACGGATCTGGTGCATTAACCCCGTATCAAGATGAGCCCGCAGCCGATGGTAATCCCGAAGTGTTGCGACAGGATTTCGCTGATCGGACGCTCACCACAACTCTCAGAGGGCATCAGCCCCGACTGTTCACAGGCAACGCAGTAACCGTCTGTTCGAGGATTTACATGGGCGATCAGAAAACAGCAGCACTTGGCACCTGGGCCAACCGATGGACCTTTATTCTTGCGGCGGCAGGTTCCGCCATCGGGCTTGGCAATATCTGGAAATTTCCGTTTATCACCGGCGAATATGGTGGCGGGGCGTTTGTCTTGGTCTACCTGGTCTGTATCGCGCTGGTGGGCATTCCGATCATGATGGCGGAAACGGTTCTGGGGCGGCATGGGCGGCACAGTCCGATTGTCACCATGAAGGAGCTGGCTCGTGAATCCGATGCGGGTAAAGGCTGGTCGCTGGTCGGTTGGATGGGGGTTCTGGCTGGCTTCCTGATTCTGTCTTTTTATAGTGTGATTGCCGGCTGGGCGCTGGCGTTTACCTGGGATATGGGTAGCGGTGACCTGATGGGCCTCACCGGTGAGCAGGTCGGCGCGCATTTTGATGCCTTGGTGGCTAATCCACCGCAGTTGACGTTCTGGCATACCATTTTCATGGTGCTGACGGCGCTGGTGATTGCCCGCGGTATCCACAAGGGGTTGGAGAACAGTGTGCGGGTGATCATGCCACTGTTGTTTGTGCTGCTGATTGTATTGCTGGGTTACAGCATTGTTGAGACTGATCAGTTTGGTCGCGGTTTTTCTTTCCTGTTCTCCTTTGATTTTAGCAAGCTGACTTGGGAAGCCGTGCTGGCAGCGATGGGGCACGCATTCTTTACCCTGAGCCTGAGTATGGGCGCGATCATGGCCTATGGCGCTTATATGCCGAAGAGCGCTTCTATTGGCAGCACAGTTGTCACTGTTGCGGTGCTGGATACGGTTGTTGCGCTGGTTGCAGGGCTTGCCATCTTCCCGATTGTTTTTGCTAACGGCATGGAGCCTGGTGCAGGTCCGGGGCTGCTGTTTGTTTCCCTGCCGACAGCCTTTGGGCATATGCCGGGTGGTCAGGTATTCGGTGTCCTGTTCTTCGTGTTAGTGAGCCTGGCGGCGCTGAGTTCCTCGATTTCTCTGATTGAGCCAGCCGTTGCATGGGCGACTGAACGTTTCTCCATGAGCCGTCTGGTTGCAACGTCATTGTTCAGTGCGCTGGTGTGGCTGATTGGTATGGGTACCGTCTTCTCATTCAACCTGTGGTCCGGCGATGAGTACCAGTTGTTTGGCATGACGGTATTTGAGCTACTGGATTTCGTGACAGCCAATATTATGCTGCCGCTGGGTGGGCTGCTGATTGCCATCTTTGCCGGTTGGGTCATGAAGCGCTCTGTGGTCTACAAGGAGTTGAACCTCTCGCTGGTCAGGTTTAACCTCTGGCGGGCGCTGTGCCGGGTGATTGCACCGGTCTGCGTGTTCGTAATCTTTGTTGCAAACCTATACAAGGCTTTTGCCTGAGGAACGCCCTCACGGATGAAAACGATTCAACGGTCTGCGCTGGTCATGCACTCTGCCAGCGCGATGTATGACCTGGTGAATGATGTGACAGCCTATCCTCAATTTCTGCCCTGGTGTGTTGGGGCAGAAGTACTGGGGCAGGGTGATGACTGGATGGAAGCTCGTGTGGATGTCAGCAAGGGCGGTGTCACCCAGAGTTTTGTGACCCGTAACAAGCTTGAGGTCGACCGGTTCATTGAGATGCGTTTGGTTGAAGGGCCCTTTACCGCCCTGTCCGGTGTCTGGCATTTCAAACCCCTGATGGAGAACGCCTGTAAAGTCGTGCTGGATCTGACGTTTGATATGGATAATGCAGTGCTGAAGTCTAACATTGGCAAGGTGCTGGATCAGGCGGCGAATCTCATGGTCGATGCTTTCTGCAAGCGGGCGGATGAAGTGTATGGTTGAGAGCGCCAGTCAGACCACCGCAGTCTCTGAGATCCATGTCGAAGTGGCCTATGCTCGACCTGACCGACAGGCCATTATTCCTGTCACCGTTCCGGCGGGTACGACAGCCTATGATGCAGCACAGGCGTCAGGGATTGTGGGGCAGTTTCCGGAAATTGACCTGGAAACCGCCAAGATGGGCATTTTCGGAAAAGCTGTTCCCAAGCCTCGTGAGCAGGCGTTGCAAGGTGGGGATCGGGTGGAAATCTATCGCCCGCTGATTGCTGATCCGAAAGAAGTCCGTAAACGTCGTGCGGAACAGGCACGTTTGGCCAAGCAGTCCGATTAGTCATCGAATTTGGGAATGACATAAAAAAGGAGGCGTTAAGCCTCCTTTTTTATAGCCTGAAATACCTGATTACCAGTTCAAAGGTCATCTTCAGCCTGTTCTTTCATAAGTGTTTCTGCAGCGTCCTGGACATCACTTTGTGCGTGAGTGTTGGCATCCTGGTTGATCTCCGGGCGGAAATCACCATTGAAACGGGTCAGTTTGTCATTGTCGAAGAAGAGGGACAGGGTTTGCTGAGTGCGCTGTTTTCCGCCGGGCTGCAGGGTGTAGATATAGTCCCAGCGATCCTTGTCGAAGCTGTCCGGCAGGAGTGGGGTGCCCATAACATAGGCCACCTGGCTGCGGGTCATGCCAGGCTTGAGCTGGTTGATCATATCCTGCGTGATGATGTTGCCTTGCTGGATGTTGATCTTGTAGACCACGGGAAAGCTGACCATCTTGAAATCGCTATCGTCAGAAAACCAGGAGCAACCGCCCATTAACGCTGCAGTTATAGTCAAGGCCAATATTTTCAGGTACTTTTGCATCGTCCAAAACTTCCACTATCTTCGACGGAAATGAGATAATGACAATTTATACATTTTCAGGGGTTAAATAAAGGATTACTCAGTTGGAAAATCAAGAACTGCGTAAAGCCGGGCTGAAAGTGACCCTGCCACGCGTAAAAATTCTGCAGATTCTGGAAAGTGCAGAAGACCGCCATATGAGTGCTGAAGATGTATATAAAGCGCTGATTGAGGCGGATGACGATGTCGGTCTGGCAACGGTATACCGCGTACTGACCCAGTTTGAGACAGCCGGTCTGGTCGTGCGCCATAATTTTGATGGCGGGCACTCTGTTTTTGAGCTCTCCCGCGGCGAGCATCATGACCACATGGTCTGTATGGAAACCGGCAAAATTGTTGAGTTCACCAACCAGGAAATTGAGCGTATCCAGAAGGATATTGCTGAAAAGCATGGTTATGAGTTGGTGGATCATAATCTGGTTCTTTATGTCCGCCCCAAGAACAAATAACGGATAAGGATCACAGATCGGTTGGGGCTGCCTGGCGTGGTCCCTTGTCCAACGTCCTTGGTGATCGTTGATATCGCCCAGACAGCGCTTTATTCCTGCATTCTCTTTTCTTTAGCTTTTGAGTTATTTATGAGTCAGTAGACGTATAAAATTTAAAAGTGATGGCGACAGGCTGCAGATCTTTATCTTATAGGGCTATCATCATTAGTAATGGTATTGATGTCTGACTAATGACGAAAAATAATGATCCGGTGATGCTTATGTCATGGAGACAGTGCTGCATGCTGACAGTTTTAATGGCAAGTCTGTCCTTACCTGTCAACAGTGACTGGCGCCATTATGGTGCGCTGGACATACTGCCTGATGTGATGATTGCAGGAAATATCGTTGCTCCAACGCTGGCTATATTTGTGGCGCAAGATCGAAGTGGTGACTTATCGCTGGTAATTACACTGCCAGCTAAAGCTGGACTGATTGATACGGCAGATCTGGTGTTTACACTACCGGAAAAGAAACCGTATACCACAGAGTTTCATGTGTTACGGCAAACAGACACTCATGTCGTATTGAAAACCGGTGATATCGATTTGATTGAGGCGCTGTCTGGATTGCAAGGCAGCTATTCCTATGTAGACGTCAGCAGTGAAAGTGCAGGCCTGCATCGATTCGATCTGACGGGTATCACAACAGCACTGTTAGGGCTGGCGACCGCCAGCCTGGAATAGTCACGTATTTATTTTTCTTCCTTGAAAGTTTGACTTATGCGTTCAGCTAGCTGCTGATGTCTGGGCGCGCTCAATCATCTCCCGTGCATGGGCGACAGTGTGATCGGTCAGTGTGATGCCACCGAGCATGCGGGCTATTTCCTGGGTGCGACATTCTTCATGCAACTCATGGATGTGTGTGCGCGTAGTGGCTTTGCTATGTTGCTTGGAAACATGCAAATGCTGATGGCCTTGTGACGCGACCTGTGGTTGGTGGGTCACGCAGAGAACCTGACCATGGCTGCCGAGCTCTCTCAGTAGGCGGCCCACGATTTCTGCGGTGCCGCCACCGATACCAACATCCACTTCGTCGAAGACCAGTGTTGGGATCTGGCAGCTTTTGGCTGTGATGACCTGTATCGCCAGACTGATACGCGACAGTTCTCCGCCTGACGCCACTCTGTGCAAGGGGCGGGCAGGCATGCCGGGGTTGCTGGTAACCAGGAACTGAATGTCCTCATTACCATGGGGGCGGAATTCTCCGTTGATGGTGGTCAGCTCAACTTTGAATTCTCCGGCAGGCATGCCCAGGTCACGGATGTGACGGATAACGGCTTTAGCCAGCTTTAAAGCACCTTTCTGGCGTTTGACTGATAATTTGTCGGTTGTTGCTTTGTACTGTTTCTCCAGTAACTGGAGTTCTTCCTGAAGCTGATCAATCTGGTCGTCACTGTTTTGCAGGGAGGCCAGTTCTTTCTGTAATTCGTTATGCAGGCTATGCAATTCTGAGGGCTGGATATGGTGTTTGCGAGCCAGTGAGTAAATGGCTGACAAACGCTTTTCTATTTCGGGCAACCGTTCAGGGTCATCATCAAAACGATCCATAAAGTGGCGTAATTCGTTGCAACATTCTTCGACCTGAATCTGCGCAGAACTGATCAGTTCAATGGCATCCTGAATGGGCTGGCTGTCGAGATTTAATTCGGCCAGCAGATGCTGGCAGGCGCTGAGCTGGTGCACGATATTGCTGTTGTCATCCTCTGCGCAGAGGGTCAGAACCTGGTCGCAGGCTTGCAGAGAGCTGGTGGCGTTTGCCAGTTGCTTCTGCTCTTGTTCGAGTTGTTCCAGCTCATCCTTGCCCAGGTTAAGTTGTTCCAGCTCTTCTACCTGATAGCTCAGAAGCTGCAGACGGGCGCTTTGCTCTTCGCTGGCGTTTCTGAGTGTTTGAATTCGGGTATGGCAATGGTTCCACTGTCGCCAGATTTGGCTGACTGTTGCAGCCAGTGCGTTGCTTCCGGCGTAGCCGTCCAGTAGTCGACGGTGAGTGGCTGGTTTGAGGAGCGATTGATGCTCATGCTGGCTATGAATATCCAGCAGCATTTCACCAATTTGGCGTAAATCGGCCAGCGGTGACGGTGTGCCATTGATATAGCCGCGACTGCGCCCTTCGCGGGTGATGGTGCGGCGAAGGATGCACTCGTCACCCGCATCCAGTTCGCGTGATGTAAGCCATGCTTGAGCGTCAGGGCAATTGACAAGATCAAAGGTAGCGCGGATATCGGCGCGCTCACTGCCGGTTCGGACGCTATCGGGCTCGGCGCGGTCGCCGATGGCGAGTCCCAGAGCGTCAAGCATGATGGACTTGCCCGCGCCGGTTTCGCCGGTAATAACGGTCATGCCCTGTGCAAGGTCAAGATCCAACTGGTCAACGATGGCGTAGTTACTGATAGACAGATGAGTGAGCATCGCAGCGCGTCCGCGTTGTTATTCCTGATTATTTATACAGTATTTTTTAAGGGGCGCAAGTCGTGAAATTCATTTTATGGGAAGAGTGCTTGCCTTTGCCTGAGCCGCAGCGGCATTCCTTTGTCAGTCAGGATGACAGCGTTTTCAGTGGAGGTGTGCAAATATTTCTTCTTTTAAGTCTGAGCCTTGAATCGTCACAAACTGCCCCCATATCGCGATGCATTATCAGATTTCATTGACATGTGCAGTCAATTCATAGAGTCGGAGATTCGAAATGGCGGAAGACGATATCAAAACTGAGCAAACCCCATCTGAAACAGAGGAGCAGGTTAAGGCTCAGGCCGCTGCAGACGATCAAAAGACTGGTCCGGTAGAAGGGGCTGAAGCCGCTGAAGAAGGCAATGCTGAGGTTTCCCTGGGCGCACTGCAGGCTGAACTGACTAAAGCCCAGGAGGAACTGGCCAAGGCGCAGGATCAGGTGCTGCGTATGCATGCTGATACCCAGAACGTGAAGCGTCGTGCACAGCAGGATCTAGAAAATGCCCACAAGTTTGGCCTGAAAAAGTTCGCAGAAGAACTTCTGCCGGTCGTTGATAGCCTGGAGCGTGGGCTGGAAAGCGCGGATGCCGCGGAAGGCAGTCACGAGGCGATGAAAGAAGGCATGGAGCTAACCCTGAAACTGTTCCTGGACACCCTGAAGAAATTCAGTGTTGAGCAGGTCAACCCGGTCGGCGAACCCTTCAACCACGATCTGCACCAGGCCGTGAGTCAGGTTGAAAGCCCTGACCAGGAGCCGGGCTCCGTGCTGAATGTGTTCCAGAAAGGCTACACCCTGAACGGTCGCTTGATTCGCCCTGCCATGGTGGTGGTCGCCAAGGCACCTGCGGCGGTTTAAACGACGGAAATGTCTGGGAATCTGTCTGTTCTATCGGTTGATCAAAGAGATTTGAAATTAAGCCTTGAAATGATGACAGACGGTTCCCATATAGCAATGCAAGAGGCCAGTAACCGGGTGTAAGGTCAGTCTGACGCGTCCCGGGATGCGACGGTAAATTGATCGGTGAGACACGCTGAGACCGGGCTGGCATGGCAGCGTGCCATGGAATTCACAGTATTTGTAATTAGATGATTCAGACCTTCGCGAAGGCGAAGTGATGAGAGAGGGTTTTCAATGAGCAATAACAGCAAAGGCAGAATAATCGGCATCGACCTGGGTACCACCAACTCCTGTGTGGCGGTGATGGACGGTGGTCAGGTCAAGGTTATCGAAAACGCTGAGGGCGCCCGTACCACGCCTTCTATCATCGCTTACACCAATGATGGCGAAACCCTGGTGGGTATGCCGGCCAAGCGTCAGGCAGTCACGAACCCGGATAACACCCTGTATGCGATCAAGCGTCTGATTGGCCGTCGTTTTGAAGACGCCGAAGTGCAGAAAGACATCGAAATGGTGCCTTACAAGATCATCAAGGCAGACAACGGTGACGCCTGGATCGAAGCCAAGGGCCAGAAAATGGCACCGCCCCAGATCTCTGCCGAGATTCTGAAGAAGATGAAGAAGACCGCAGAAGACTACCTGGGTGATAAGGTTACCGAGGCTGTCATCACCGTTCCGGCTTACTTCAACGACGCACAGCGTCAGGCGACCAAAGACGCTGGCCGTATTGCCGGTCTGGAAGTCAAGCGGATCATCAACGAGCCGACTGCTGCGGCACTCGCTTACGGTATCGATAAGAAAGCCGGTGACCAGACCATCGCTGTATACGATCTGGGTGGTGGTACCTTCGATATTTCCATCATCGAAATCGCTGACGTCGATGGCGAGCACCAGTTTGAAGTGCTGTCCACCAACGGTGACACCTTCCTGGGTGGTGAAGATTTCGATATGCGCCTGATCAACTATCTGGCGGAAGAGTTCAAGAAAGAGCAGGGTATCGACCTGAAAGGCGACCCGCTGGCGATGCAGCGCCTGAAAGAAGCCGCTGAGAAGGCGAAGATTGAACTGTCTTCTGCCCAGCAGACTGACGTCAACCTGCCTTACGTCACTGCCGACGCAACTGGTCCCAAGCACCTGAACGTTAAAGTGACCCGCGCCAAGCTGGAATCCCTGGTAGAAGACCTGGTTGCTCGCTCTCTGGAGCCTTGCCGTCAGGCGGTTAAGGATGCGGAGCTGGATCTGTCCAGCATCGATGAAGTTATCCTGGTCGGTGGTCAGACCCGTATGCCGATGGTTCAGCAGAAAGTGGCTGAGTTCTTCGGTAAGGAAGCCCGTAAGGACGTTAACCCTGACGAAGCCGTGGCCATGGGTGCCGCACTGCAGGGTGGCGTACTGTCTGGCGACCGTACCGACGTCCTGCTGCTGGATGTTACTCCGCTGACCTTGGGTATTGAGACCATGGGTGGCGTGATGACGCCGCTGATCGAGAAGAACACCACTATTCCGACCAAGAAGTCCCAAGTGTTCTCTACAGCAGAAGACAACCAGAGCGCGGTAACTATTCACGTTCTGCAGGGCGAGCGTAAGCGTTCAGGCGACAACAAGTCCTTGGGCCAGTTCAACCTGTCTGATATTCCTCCTTCACCTCGTGGCATGCCGCAGATTGAAGTGTCCTTTGATCTGGATGCCAACGGTATTCTGAACGTATCTGCCAAGGACAAGGCCACCGGTAAGGAGCAGTCCATTGTCATCAAGGCCTCTTCTGGTCTGAGTGATGAAGAGATCGATCAGATGGTCAAGGACGCTGAAGCGAATGCTGAGGAGGACCGTAAGTTCGAAGAGCTGGCTCAGGTTCGTAATACAGCCGACGGTTTGGTTCACGCAACTCGCAAGACTCTGCAGGAAGCCGGTGACAAGGCAACTGAAGAAGAGAAGACCGCTATTGAAAACGCTGCCAAGGAACTGGAAGAAGCGATCAAGGGCGACGACAAGGCGTTGATCGAAGAGAAGACCAACGCACTGAGCCAGGCCTCTGCGTCTCTGGCGCAGAAGATGTACGCTGAGCAGGCTGCACAGGGTGAAGGCGCTGAGCAGGCTCAGGGCGAAGGCAAGAAAGACGACGACGTTGTCGATGCTGAGTTTGAAGAAGTCAAGGACGAGAAGAAGTAAGTCCGCCTGCTGCATGCAGAGCGCCATCAGCAAAACCAGTCCGGTAACGGGCTGGTTTTGTGGCGAGATACCATACGGCAACGCGGGCTTTGGTCCCGCGTTGTCGTATATTGAACGCAGCCATGAGCGCAGGTCAGGCTGGATACATAATGAAGTACAGGCACTGCGACGCGCAGCAGGTACCAGGTTGAGTGGTTATGTCCAAAAGAGATTACTATGAGGTGCTCGGGGTTTCCCAGGACGTCGGTGAGAAAGAGATAAAGAAGGCTTATCGCCGCATGGCGATGAAGTTTCATCCGGATCGTAATACCGGCGATAAGGAAGCGGAAGAAAAGTTCAAGGAAGTGAACGAGGCTTTCGAGATCCTGTCAGATCCTCAAAAGCGTGCGGCTTATGACCAGTACGGCCATGCGGGCGTTGATCCCAATATGGGGGCAGGTGCTGGTGCCGGTGGCTTTGGTAATTTCAGTGATATCTTCGGTGATGTTTTCGGGGATATCTTCGGTGGTGCAGGCGGCGGTGGACGCGGACGCTCCAGCGTTCAGCGTGGGGCAGACCTGCGTTATTCCCTGGATCTGGATCTGGAAGAAGCTGTTCGCGGTACGACCAAGAAAATTCGGATTCCCACGCTGGTTGAGTGCAATACCTGTCACGGTTCCGGTGCGAAGAAAGGTAGTTCACCAACGACCTGTTCTACGTGTGCAGGTCATGGCCAGGTGCGGATGCAGCAGGGCTTTTTCACGGTTCAGCAGACCTGTCCTGAGTGCCATGGCTCCGGTCAGGTGATTAAGGATCCCTGTCCTGATTGTCACGGCGAAGGCCGTATTCGTGAATACAAGACGCTGTCTGTGAAGGTTCCCGCCGGTGTGGATACTGGTGACAGAATTCGTCTGTCGGGTGAAGGTGAAGCGGGTGTCAATGGTGGCCCTGCGGGTGATCTGTACGTTCAGATGGAGGTGCGCGAGCATCCGATTTTCCAGCGTGACGGCAAGCACCTCTACTGTGAAGTGCCGATTTCCATCATTGATGCATCCTTGGGTGGTGAGCTGGAAGTTCCGACGTTGGACGGCAAGGTCAAGCTGAAGATTCCACCGGAAACCCAGACAGGCAAGATGTTCCGTATGCGTGGTAAAGGCGTTCCGCCGGTACGTGGCGGTGGCGTCGGGGACCTGATCTGCAAGGTGATGGTGGAAACGCCGGTTAATCTGACGTCGCATCAGAAAGACTTGCTCCAGCAGTTGCAGAAGTACTTCGAGGACGAAAGCAATAATCACTCACCGCAGAAAAAGTCATTCTTCGAGGGCGTCAAAAAGTTCTTCGATAATATGACCTCTTGATCCATCTGTGATCTCGCTAAAAGGCCGACAGATATGTCGGTCTTTTTTTTATTTTGCTATGGGGGGAACGCCGGTGTGTGAGTAGGCTCAGGTATGTGATGGGGAATACTCAAGTATTGGCAGGATTGCGCGAAGAAGTACTACAGGATCCAACAGACAAAGTGTCTGCAATATGCCGAGCATGCCTACCATTTTCAACGATTTGTCGCCTGCCAAGCGGTTCTTGCTGCAAGCATTCGTGTTATTTATCTCTGTCTTTTTGCTGACGGTGGGTGTCAGCCGTTGGTTAAGCCTGAATGCAGGTTCACCGGCGCAGGATCAGCATCTCTCTCGTGCTTCCACGGACACGGTGTTTATGTGCTCAGCCAATCCAAATGCCGGCCAGTGGGCCAATCTTCCGGTTAACCTGAGCCAGCCGCATTTTCTTGTGGGTGGAGATGAAGGGATTTATGAAGTTAATCGCTTTGAGGGGCAGGCAATTAATACAGCGCAGCAGAAAGCGGCAGCCCATCTCGTGGATCAGGTGCGAGATACCGTGGTTCAGCGCGGTTGGTACAAATTTGATCAGGCAATACGTGACGGGTTTTCCTGGTATCTACCCGGGCATTATGCAAAGAAAGAGTATTTGTATGATGAACAGATTATGGATCCTGAACGCCCGGAAGTGCTGATTTACAGTGGCAAGCGTTTAATTGGCGCCATGTTCCTGGCTACCTGTGAATCTTGTGATATAGATCTCTCCGGTCCTCAGCCCGGTGGTGCTCTCACACAATGGCATTATCATATATTTAACTCAAGTTACGCAGTAACGAATAACCTTAGCTGCTCGAATGATGCCCGCAGAGCGGTCATGTAAATCTTCGCCCTGAGCTGAAAATGATTGACCTTCAGTTTCAGGGAGAGGGTTT
>MUIA01000352.1 GCA_002084115.1 Oceanospirillales bacterium LUC14_002_19_P2
TGGATAGCTCTTGCCAAAGAAACAGGGATAGCCGAGCTGGAGAAGTTTGCCAAGGGGTTAGACAGGGCTAGAGAAGGATTGCTGTCATATTGCCAGCATCGTATAACCAGCGCGAAAATCGAACCCTTTAACGGGGTAATCAAACGCATTATCTATAAAGCGTGTGGGTAAAATGACCTGGATTACCTTTATCTGAAAATAAGACAGGAGGCTCTGAAATTATCCGCCAACCTGGAAAAGGGCCTTTTTTTTTATTAAGTTCGCATAAGTCACCGTTCTTCTCCATGCGTGGCTTTAAATGAACAATATCAAGGCGTTAGGCATACCTTGAAAATCCTGCATAGGCGAACTAGTTTTCTTTCGCCTCAATCTATAAATACGCAAAATGTGGATGTTATGCGGCTACAGGAACAGTTCAGGCTTGCCATGCGGACCGGGCATTATTCCCTGCAAACCGAACGCGCTTATTGGAGCTGGATTCGGCACTTCATTCGTTTTCATCGCATGCGCCATCCCGCATCCATGGGCAGTGCCGAGATTTCGCGTTTTCTAACGTACCTGGTAATGACGCGAAATGTCGCCGTCAATACGCAGCAGCAGGCATTAAGTGCCCTGGTGTTTCTCTATAAAAAGGTCCTGCACCGGGAAGACCTTGTCCTTGAAGAATGGGTCACCGACAAACGTCAC
The DNA here is from genome assembly GCA_002084115.1 of Oceanospirillales bacterium LUC14_002_19_P2. Classification (GTDB taxonomy): domain Bacteria; phylum Pseudomonadota; class Gammaproteobacteria; order Pseudomonadales; family Endozoicomonadaceae; genus Kistimonas. The sequence continues at coordinate 688 of MUIA01000352.1, forward strand.
AAACGTTTGCCTGTTGTATTTTCCCGGCAGGAAGCGGCCAATGTTATTGCGCATTTGCAGGGGACGGCGTTGCTTGCTGTTCTTCTGATGTACGGCGCTGGTCTGCGGCTTATTGAAACGCTGCGTTTACGTGTCAAGGATATCGACTTTGGGCGCAATGACATGACCATTCGCGAGGGCAAGGGCGGAAAAGACCGAATCACCCTGTTACCTCAAACAGCGATTCCTTTGCTGCAGTCACATATTGAGCGCTCAGGTACTCTTCATCAGGAAGCCTTGGCGTCAGGTGTCGAGTTTGTCCATTTACCAGGGGCCTTGGCGCGCAAATACCCGAATGCCGGCAAAACACTGGCATGGCAGTATGTATTTGCCAGTCATCAGCTGAGTATTGATCCGCTGTCGTGTAATAGAGGTCGCCACCATATTCAGCCACGGACTATTCAGAAAGCTGTCAGGCAGGCGATTCACAAGGCTGGCATTCATAAACACGCCAGTTGTCATACGTTCCGTCACAGTTTTGCCACCCATCTGCTGGAAGGCGGTTACGATATTCGCACCGTGCAGGAACTGCTTGGCCACGCCAATGTGAATACTACGATGATTTACACACATGTCCTTAACAAGGGAGGGCGGGGTGTCCATAGTCCCGTTGATGCACTTCAAACGTCAGGCACGCTACCGCCCGAAGGTTAACCCGGCAATAATATGCCGTGGGGGGAGCAGGGGCCTCAATAGCTCTTTGTTGTACTTATGTTCAGCTTTTGCCGGCCTATCTAAGCATATTTAAAAAAATGGTTCTATGGTTCCGTTTAAATTAATGGTTATTTGTCGTGTATACGGGGTTTTTCCAGTTTTTTTAACTGTATGAAGGGTGTCCGCTCTGTCATTTAAGGACTTTCAGGTTAGCGTATGGTGTGCCACCAGTATGACGATGAATGCCACTTCAGGCATCCATCAAAGACAGTTTGAGCGACAGGCAGTGGCTCAGCGCACCCTATCCGGAAAGACTGACCGCTGCCAAATAGTGTGCGCTGAGAAATTGCAGGATGACGGGAATGGTGCTTTCGAAACCGTCATAGGCGTGGCTACCGCCGTCATCGATCCGTGCCGGGCATTCGGCATAACGGGCGACGGATTGCTCATAATCCAGCGTTTCATCGCCGGTCTGTACCAGCAGCAGGATATTATCGGGGCGGCTGAGTGTCTCAATCTCCAGGTGACGCAGCTGCTCCACATGCTCCTGGGTCAGCTCATACTCGACGTCAGAGTAATAATTTTTCTGGGGGCCAAGGTAATCTTCAAACAGGTCGTAGGGGCGCACGGCTGGGTTGATCAACACCAGTTTCACCGGGCAGTCCGGGCAATGGTCGAGAATGCTTTCCATCAACCAGGTGCCGTAGTACCCCCCCAGTGAGCTGCCGATGATATGCACCGGCCGGCAAATACCGGCTTCAAGTGCCCGTTGCAGCAGCATCCGCGCGGCTTCCCCGGGCCATACCGGCAGCTCTGGAATCAAGAGTTCGCAGGGCAAATCATGAGCCTGGACATAGTTCTGGAAGGTCTGGGCCTTGTGCGATGCGGGGGAGCTGTTAAAGCCGTGGATGTAGATGATCAGGGGCTTTGCGGGTGCCATGCCGTTCCTGCCGAGTCAAAACTCTTAGGCTATTCGATACCGCCACCAATGACAACCCGGCCCGTCAAAGTCCCGTTATGTTAGCGGTCGTTGATATATCAAATGGTTCAAAAAAGCCGGTTATGGCGCAGCTAGACTTTTCAATGTTGAAGCATGAAAAGCTGTCTTCTAGAAGCCTTTCATACCGAAAATCGCTAAGCCGGGAGGCAGTTATGGCAAACAGTGTCATACACCGGCATGCGGTGATTTCAAGAATCTCCGATGCCAAGATTGTTGCAGAAATGGATATCGACTGCCGTGTCGTCAAGGGGGTAGGTGGCGACTATGTGTTTGTGGATGTCGAGGTGGATCATAAGAAAATCCACATGAACGGGGAAACCCATCACAAGCAGTTTTCCATGCGCAAGGATGTTTACTACAACCTCCCGAAGCATATTCATACCATCCTCAAGGAAGAGGATCTGGATGATACAGAGTATTCCAGCCCCATGGAAGACGGCGGCCATGCCTGCCCGATGGTGTTCGACATGCTGACCGCCATCCGCGATGCGTTGGGGGATGGCTCCACGCGCGTGGATCTTGATCGTTACTTGAGCGAGTCTCAGTTCGTCACGAAATAGATGTTGTCATCGACAGGCTTTTGGGCGCACTGCTCAAGCCTGTCGAGCAATGTTTCTGGTGTCTCGGCTACCTCCAATAGAGCCAGATTCTGAGCTGCCAGAAGTCCCTGTTGTTCCGCATGTTGCAGAAATATGATCAGCTGATCGTAGTAATGGTCCGTGTTCAATAAGCCGCAAGGTGCCTGATAGCGGCGTAGTTGTGCGAGTGTCAGCGCTTCAAACAGTTCGTCCAGCGTACCGAAACCGTCGGGCAGGGCCACCACCGCAGACGACAGTTCCAGCATTTTGGCTTTCCGTTCATGCATGGTATCGGCGACATGCAGGGTGGTCAGGCTGGTATGGGCGACTTCATGGCTCATCAGGTGTTGTGTTGTCACGCCGATGACGTCTCCGCCTTTGGTCAGGACACGGTCCGCCAGCTTGCCCATCAAGCCCACTTTGCTGCCGCCGTATACCAGGGTAATGCCCCGTTCGACCATGTGGTCTGCCAGTTCCAGTGCTTGTTCAGTAAATAATGGATTGCGGCCGGGGTTGGCACCGCAATACACGCATAAGGTGTTTAAGGGTGAAGGTGTAGCCATGAAAGCAAACATGCCTGTTCGATGAGATTTTGTGGCGATGGTATCAGAAGCGATTGATAGACTGCAGTGTTAAGGCTGAGGGAGCAAGCGGGACATTCGTTCGTGGGTGGGGCTAATGCCGTAAACGCCACGCCGCGAAGAAACAAAACCCTGGAATAAGCAGAAAGGTCACGTCAATTCAGGAATATTCGCCGGGTCTGAGCACGGATTTTTCGGGATGCTCCGGGTGGTGAGTGACAGTCACCGAGGTGCCGACTGGGTAAGCAACGCGAATGGCATCAGCATCACTACGGACACCATTGTGGACCTTGTTGTAGCCAAACCGTATCCAGTGATTCTTGTATTCTGTGTTGTTCACGGTGTACTGGTAGGTGATTTTGGCATAGGGAAATCCGGCCCGGTGCCCGGTCGGCACCACCTCTTCGACATGAATCACTTGACCTGCTTCGGTAGGCCATTTCGGGCTGGTCATGGCGTTGTATAACTCAGAGAGGCAAAGGGTATACGTTGTCACGACGCCGATAATGAATAATGCAATCGCGCCAAGGTCTGCCAATACTGATCGACGTTTTTTCCCTAGTCTGTCTCGTCCTGCTGATTCCATTCCTTTCCTTTATCTCCCTGGTGATGATTATCATGGTTTATGGAAGAGGATTAATCCTCACCCAGACTAGCACCGCAATGAGGGCACAGCGTAAGGTCAAGGAGAATCCGCTGGTGGTTACCGCCGCTGGATGCCATCGGCAAGTGCCGGCAGGCCGGGCAGCGCGCCCATTGGTGATAGCCATACATCAGGTAGAAAACACCCACGAAGAGAATGAAAAAACCTACAGAGAAAAATGCAATCTTTGTGATGAAAAACGTCGCGAACAGGCCTCCGCCTACCAGAAAAACCAGCGCACAGACTTTGAAATGGCGGCGTATCCGAACCATGTTCGCCTGATACGTGTCGCTGACGTCCTCGTCCTTATGGTGCAAGGGGTGATGCTCCGTGCCTGTCATGAATGTCAGCAGGGCATGGAGGAATATGATTCCACCAATGGCAAAGGGAATACCGATGAGATAACTGGCCATATCCGGCCGGCTCTCATTCCACAGGAAGCTTTCCAGTAACATAGGACTTACGCATTGACAGCATATCCAGAAATGTGATAATCGACTGAAATGGCTTTTTCAGGGATGAAAGTGAGAAGTACGACACGTCCGACCACTGCCCAATGCACCCTTCCACAATACA
>MUIA01000265.1 GCA_002084115.1 Oceanospirillales bacterium LUC14_002_19_P2
TCTTGTGAAGATGAGGTCATGGCAAGTTCCGGTTTGCTGTTTCCGAAGCATTTTTTTGTCAAGCCAATCGTACCAACAGATTGGACGGAACTTGCCTTTATTTATGAAATATCCGGGCTAGGCACTTCGCAATAGAAAAAATTGGCAGCAGTGTAAATAATTACCTTATAAAAGCATGCCTAGTGTTTTCACAACACTATCCCGATTCCATTTAGCGTTTTATCCAATTTTGTGATTTTTTTTAGCAATTTTCGCTTCAACAAAAAAGCCGAAATCATTACATCCTCACGCGCCATGATCGAAATCAAGCGTGTATCGATGCCTACACTGCTAGAATATCGCGCACCAGAGTACAGACAGGTTTAATAACGGGTTAGCCACCACCCGCCTATTCAGCCCAGCTTCCGGAATCAGCCATGACAACCTCACCTTTCCAACAACGGATCACGACCGCCCTGGACGCTGTTCGTCAACAACGCCCCCTGGTGCATAACATCACCAACAAGGTGGTCATGAATTTCACTGCCAATGGACTCCTTGCGCTGGGCGCCTCTCCGGTCATGGCAGATGCCATCGAAGAAACCGCCGACATGGTCGACCTGGCCAACGCACTGGTGATCAATATCGGCACCCCCAGCGCCCGCACCGGTATGGTTATGAAATGTGCGGTCAGTCATGCCCACAACACGGGCAAACCCTGGGTACTGGATCCCGTAGGCGCTGCAGCCACCCGCTTTCATCTGGACACTGCGCGCCTGATGCTGGAATATCGCCCCAATGTGGTGCGCGCCAATGCGTCTGAAATCCAGGCACTGTATACCGGTGAGCTTGGCGGCAAAGGCGTCGACAGCACGGAAACACCTGAAGCTGTTGAATCCCTGGCCATGACGGCTGCCCGTGACTGGCAAACCACCATCGCCATCACCGGCGCCACCGACCTGATCACCGACGGTTACAAGCAAGTCCGCCTGCACAATGGCCACCCGATGATGGCACGTGTCACCGGTACAGACTGTCTGGCCACGGCCCTGACCGGCGCGTTCCTCGCCGTAGAAGGTGACGGACTGACGGCTGTCACGACAGCCCTTGCGGTACTGGGCATTGCAGGAGAGCGGGCTGCAGCAGAAGTCGCCGGCCCCGGCTCACTGCATGGCAAATTACTAAACGAACTTTATCTTCTCACTCCGGACATACTGAACCAGCATCTCAAATTGGAAGAGCAATAATGCCGATACCTGAAACACTTCGCCGGATTCCTCACCCACCGGTTGCCTGGTTGTTCAAACCGTTGCATGTCATCCCATGGTCGCTACGCAACCGGCCATTGGCACAGGCACTGAATCACACCTTTCGCGAACCATTGTCTGACGGCGATTTCGATTGTCTGGAAGATCACTGGCTGCAGCTATCAGTGACAGACTTTGGAGTGGATTTCTACCTGACCGTCATTGATGAAAAGATCGTACTGGGTTCACCACGCCCCTGTGATGTCACCATTCGCGGTAACAGTCCTGCCTTTCTGGCGCTGGCGTCACGCCGGGAAGACCCTGATACGTTGTTTTTCCAGCGACGACTGGTGATTGAAGGCAATACAGAACTGGGGCTGGCTATCAAGAACATGCTCGACAGCATTGACCTTGACCAGCTTCCCCTGCTGGTCAAGCAACTGCTTCACACCAGTGACCGTCTGGTATCACTGGCCAGTTAAATACGACACCAGCGCCTTGTCAGGACAAGGTGCTGGTCATCCCCGCCTGACCAAACCAGTAACCGTTACATTGGTCCATAGACTGCAACGGCAACCGATCCGACGACATTGTGTCCATGGATTCACGGAGTTGCATCACCAGCTCGCCAGTACCCGTTTCACGGGGAGAAATGCGCATGGCATCCACACCGATCGCGGCCATGTTTTGCCATTGTGGCAACAGATTGCTGCACAGACCTGACTGTGTCTGTATGCCATTCAGCGTAAAAAGACGCTCCCCTTCCTGGCTGAAGACTGCCAATCCGTCCGGGTGATCAAGACAACGGAACTGACAGTCGTCCTTAAACAGATCATACGCCCTGGCAGTAAAACAACGGGCCGACCAGGCCAGAGGTAGATAGCCGTAACTGAAAACTTCTGTTGTGAATTTTTCCCTGATACCCAATGCCTCTGACTGGGCCAGAATGGCAGCCAACGCCTCACCGGACAGCTCGACCGGCATCACCCAGCGCTGCATACCCGCATCAACCATCTCACGCAGCGTATAGGCGTTATAAATATTGATGGCGGGTCCCGCCACAAAGGGCAAACGGGCTTCAGAAAGAAACTGTATGGCCCCGACATCGTTGGCTTCAACCAGAAAATCGCCATTGCCACAGATTTTTCGCAGTGACGCGAGTTCCGACGCGGCTTCCAGTAACGTTAGCGTTGACAGCACTACCTCTTTCCCCGCTGCCGTCAGGCTGCGGGCAATGGTCAACCAATCATCCAGGCGCAGTTCCCGGCGTTTAGCGCAGACCGTTTCGCCCAGATAGATGCGATCCACCGGCCAGCCTTCTGCTTCGCGGTAAAAATCCAGTACGGCCTGCTTTTTCCAGAAAGTCAGTACCGGCCCCAATGTAATTTCCATGACAGATCCTTGAGCGTGTGATTGAGGGGGGATTACTGCCAGGCTCGCTGATAGGCACCCAGCGTTGTCTGACTACCTTCTGACAAATGAGCGAGTGAGCGCATCCACTCATCTCTGGGCTGATAGCCGCCGGGGTTATGCCGATAACTGTCCAGCGCCTCACGCCAGACACGGGTCACTTCAGCGGTATAGGCGGGACTGCGCTGACGGCCTTCGATCTTGACGGCAGACACCCCCATCCGGGTCAATTCCGGGATCAATGACAATGTATTCAGGGTTGTGGGCGCTTCCAGTGCATGACAGGTCTTGCCCTGCACCGAAAAGCGTCCTTTGCAGAGGGTGGGATAGCCGGCATTTTCACCGTCCTGGTAACGGTCAATAAGGACATCATTCATACGTGACTCCAGACCTGCTGGCGTTTCTGACCAGCGCACAAAGCGTGCAGGTGAGCAAGCTCCGACGGTATTGGGCGATTCGGCCGTCAGGTAAGATGACATGTAGCAGCGCCCCTCTGACATGATACATAAGCTGCCAAAAGCAAAGACTTCCAGCTCAACAGGACTCTTCTCCGCCAGTGCCGCCACCTGCTTGACCGAAAGCACTCTGGGCAATACCGCGCGCTTGATACCAAATCGCTGCTGATAAAACGACAGGCTGGCAAGGTTGGTAGACGACGCCTGTACCGACAGGTGCAGCCCAAGATCAGGGTGGCGATCCCGTGCATAGGAGAGCACGCCCATATCAGCTGCAATCACAGCATTGACATTCAAATCCGCCGCCATATCAACGGCACGTTGCCAACGCGACCAGCCAGCAGGCTGAGGATAGGTGTTGATGGCCACCAGGATCTTCACCCCTTTCATCCTGGCGTAGTCAAGCGCCTTGACGGCCTTGCTCTCATTGAAATTCAATCCGGCAAAGTGACGGGCATTGGTGTCGTCACGAAAACCGATGTAAACCGCATCCGCACCGTTATCAACGGCCGCCTTGAGGGCCGGCAGACTACCGGCAGGGCAAACCAGCTCCATGTTTCACTCCATTCTTCTTAAGCGAAGCATGGTAGCGGGCTATCCCGGCAGAAACCTTGATCCCCATCAACCACAGGGAATCCAAATACTGACAACCGAAAGAGTGGCATATCAATTGCTTAAGCTTTGATAACGGAATCTGCGCGCTGTAACAAGAGGAAACAAAGAGGAACATAACGGCTACACCAAAACGCCGCTTCCGCGATTAAAGTCAAAGAAACGTACAGTAAGAGAGAGCAAGGAGCCAATCATGGGATCAAGAAAGCTATTTAATGTCGACGAACTTTCCGGCCGTCTAGCAGAACATGTCATGGCCTCAACCGAAAGTCAGGCGTGGCGTGAAAGTTTGCTAAATGAAGGTATCTTTGAACAGGCAGAAATTGGCCAGTTGAGTGAACGTGAACTGGCGCTGGTTCAACGCACACTCCTTACCACCCGCTTCAGAACGATGACTGAAGATCAGCTGCTTCAGGCCATGCAGCAATACAGCCTGCCATGGCGGGTTGACCTTGAAGCCGAGTATTCTGCAGCAGCCGTCGCCTACTGAGCGACGGCCTCCTGCAGGGTAAGCTCCAGCGGGAAAGTTTCCATCACAGAATAACGGGCACCTTCAGGCGTCAAGTCACTCCGAATCAAGGCAATGTCCCTTACGGTAAGATGAAAGCCCGGCAATCGCCAGACCGACATCGACAGTCGCTGCATATCCGAGGGAAATCTGGCCAGCGTAACATGGGGTCTGAAGTGGCGGGACTGACTAGGGATGCCCGCAGAAACGGCCAGTTCGTCACATAATGTGTAAAGTCTTTCCATCACTTTGCCAGAGTGCACCATGAGCGCCATGACACGAGGATGATTAGTGGAAGGAAAGTAGTTGACCTCTCCGGTCATGCAACGAAAGCCATCGACATCCTGCAGGGCTTCATGAAGCCCATGGGAGATCTGCTGTAACTGATCTTCCGTACAACTGCCGAGAAAGCGCAGTGTCAGATGATAATCCTGTGGTGCCACCCAGCGCAGCGTCTCGACCAGATCCTCACCAACATGGTGACGGGCCTTTTTATAGAGTGCTGCAGAAACATCCAGAGGCAAACGGTAGGCAATAAACGCCCGTACCTTGCCGGAATTCCCTGCTTTCATATCGTAAACCGCCTGATCGGATCAGCCGCCCCAGTGCTAACGGGCTATCAATAACAGCTGATACACGTTTATAGTTTTTTGCCTGCAGACCAGCCCTGAACCATTGACGTAAAGTTACTGCTGATGCACATGCCAACTCTCTGCCAGTGCATAAAAAAAACGTCGATTGACTTTCAGTCCACCATTTATCGCTTCTGCAGGCCATGGATATATCCGTTCTGGCATTTTAAAGCGCACAAGGCGCAACGCAAGTCCTGAACGTAAACAATTCAAATTATCATCCGGGATATTGCTGTCAACAAAGGCTACTGGCCGCTGTCCAAATTCCCGGTCAAAAACCGGCACCACAATAGCCTGTCGAACACCAGGCAGCGCCAGCAACGCTTTCTCAATCTCTTCCGGCTGAATATTTTCTCCGCCAGAAATAAACATGTTGTCTCGTCTTCCGGTCACTACCAACTGCCCGTCATCAGTAAAAAAACCGAGATTCCCCGTAGCGAACCAGCCCTCATCAAGGGGCAGATTACATTGTCCACCACATTGGTAATACCCTTTGAAGAGCACTTCTCCACGAACCTGAATTTCTCCCTGCTGGCTGATTCTGACCTGTCGATGCGGTAAGGGCTGCCCTGAGGTTAACCGCTGACTATCAAGAAAAAACGGCGTGCCTGTACAAGCTTGTGAGCTGGATTCGGTCAGCCCGTAACTGGTCAGAATACGAATACCCTGCGTGTTGACGTCCGCAACCAGATCAGACGATACATAACCACCGCCCATTAAAATGACCTTGATCGATGTATCTTTAAGCGATACCTGATCAGTCTGCAACAGTCGATACAACTGAGTATTCACCAGTGACAGGTGTGTCACCGGAAAATGGTTTAATGCCTGCGCCGCCACCATATCCGGTGCCAGCACAATGGCTGCACCTGCTAAAAGGCAACGGATGACTATTGCATAGCCCCCGACATGAAAAAGGGGTAAAGACAGCAGCCATGCATCATGGCCATCCAATGGAATCTGCGCCTGCGACCCAACGGCACTGTAGTAATGGTTTCGATAGCAATGGCCAGCCGCCTTTGCCTTCCCGGAACTGCCTGATGTCAAAATAAGATCACACAAACCTTCAGCATCTAACCCTATTTCCTGCATCTCGGCTGTTGAATGATTCGGCATAATAGCGGAAGAATCCAGTTGCGTGATTCTGACAACGCCAGACACGGAAAGTCCCTCCAAAGCCTCACGCTCTTCAACATAAAAGGCATCGCAATCCATCGACTTAATGAATTCTTCAAGCTGAGCAGCAGGGAAACGTGGATTCAACGGACAAAAGACGATACCTGATCTCAAACAGGCTAATAGCAACCTTAGCATGGTAAGGCTGTTACCACTCACGACAGCAAGATGGCTACCGGCCTGCAGGCCTGCCGTTATCAATTGGCGTTGAATATCAACGACCTGATCATCCAACTCAGAAAAGGTGATACGGCTCTTTTCAAACCAGACTGCCACGGCATCCGGTGACAGTATCGCCTGATGCCTCAATGGGCAGCGGTGTAACGCCATACTTCCTCCAACATAGGATCCTGCTGACTAAAGGCCGTTAGCAGTAAACCTTCAAATCGTTCGACTGATAACGCACAAAAAGCACTGATCGTATCCAACCCTGGTAACTCATTCGGCGTTTCATTCTGTGCCAGACAAGCCAACTGCCTGATTCCGAGCGGACTTTCATAAGATGCACTGACAATCGCACGAAGACTCGCCGACCTTGCCTTCCAGATGAGCTCATGCGCTTTGACCAATCCTCCTGCCAGCATGGGCTTGATCACTAAAGCCACTAACCCGGGAAACAATGAAAAGTCCCCGTCAGGCATCTGCAGAGATTCATCCAGCGCCAGCGGAAAATGGGTCAAATCACCCAGCTCAGGCAATCGCTGATACTCCATCAGAGGCTCTTCCAGAAAAGCAATGCGCTCAGCATTGACTGAACGGCAAAATCGCGCCGCATCGGCAAATGCCCACTGTCGGTTAGCATCCAGACGAATTCTTAACGAGGGTGAACCTTGTTCACATAAGGTATTCACCATGGCAATGTCATCATCCAGCCTTGCCCTGCCAACTTTCAGTTTTATTTCTGAAGCGTTTGGCAAACGGGCAAACTGCGCCAGAACTTCATCAGGTGTCCCCATCAACAAAGGACAAACAGCGGGCGCCGTCGGTACGGGATAGAACCGTCCGCCAAGATTTAAGGCTGCACCTTCCACAGCACATGCCACAGAGGAAAACAGCATTCGATCAGTACAACAACCTGCTCCCGATTGAATAATAGAATCCAGACAATCTGGCTGACTGAGCAACACGCTAATCACACCCTTTAGCTGCCTGAAGGCATCATCGAGCGATTCATGACTGAATCCCGGGAGCGGCGAACACTCGCCAAAGCCTAACTGTCCGTTTCTGGCGTTAAGCTGGAGAATCAACCCTTGTCGTGTTTCAAGTCGATGCCCCTTTAAGGACAAAGGCTGCCGAAGTGGCAGCCGAAAACGGTAGATCGTTGCCGATTCAAGCAGCATCAGGGGTTACGGCCAAACTTACTGAAATCCGGCGCCCGTTTCTCCACAAAAGCATTCCGCCCCTCCTGCCCTTCTTCCGACATATAGAAGAGCATCGTCGCATTACCGGCCAGCTCCTGCAGGCCCGCCTGACCATCACAGTCCGCATTCAAGGCCGCTTTCAGGCAACGTAATGCCATGGGGGAATTCTGCAGCATTTCACGACACCACTGGACCGTTTCCAGCTCCAGTTGCTCCAGCGGCACCACGGTATTCACCAAGCCCATATCAAGGGCTGCCTGTGCATCATACTGTCGGCACAGGAACCAGATTTCACGGGCCTTTTTCTGGCCCACCAGACGCGCCATGTAGCTGGCGCCATACCCACCATCAAATGAGCCTACTTTGGGTCCTGTCTGACCAAAGACGGCATTATCTGCAGCAATGGTCAGGTCACAGAGCATATGCAACACATGCCCACCACCAATGGCATAACCTGCCACCATCGCCACTACCGGCTTTGGGCAGGTTCTGATCTGACGCTGCAGGTCGAGCACATTGAGATGATGTGTGCCCTGATCATCCCGGTAACCGGAGTCACCGCGCACCTTCTGGTCACCACCGGAACAGAACGCCTTACCGCCAGCACCGGTCAGGATGATAGTGCCGATCTCACTGTCATAGCGAGCATCAGACATCGCGCGTGACATTTCCATCACGGTCAGGGGGCGAAAAGCATTATGTACCCGGGGCCGATTAATCATAATCCGGGCGATGCCTTCCGCCTTGTGATAGAGAATATCCTCATAACCGTCAGAGCAGTCTTGCCAGTCAAGGGCAGGTTTGATCAATACGTCACTCATTAGCTAATTCCGTTCTGTCATGGAGGAGTAAAAGGACAGGATAGTGTCAGCGTAAACCGTCGGGCAGGCGTGATGGACTTTGTGTCCAGCCTTTTCCTGCAGGTGTACATTCATCGTTGGGCATTCATCAAACAGTTGCCCGATCGCCTGGAATTTGAGGTCGCGCTCGCCACAGATGTACAACACCGGAAATGGCAGTCGGCATAATGCATCATAAAAGCACACCTGGCGGGACAGGCTGGTCGCCTCCAACATATCTGCCAGCGCCCCCCCTTCGTTACTCAGCCGCTGATCAACCATAACCTGTCGATCTTCTGGTGAGAGATCAGCAAACACGGGCTGCCGATACCAATCATGCAAAACAACCTCAAGGGGCTCACGGCGAAATCGTTCCGCCCAATGATAATCATGCTCCTTACGTGCCTGGCGCGATGGCTCATCCTGTAAACCAGGGTGGGCAGACTCCACGATTAACCCGGATAGCTGTACGGTATCAGGGGCTTCGCAGGAGGCAGTCTGGCCAACCCGATAACGGCAGGCATAATGCATCGCAACCCGGCCGCCCATTGAATAACCAGCCAACCAGAATGTGTGAACACCAATGGCTTTCAGTATTGTGTCAATCTGGGCACAACAGTCATCAAATCCCGAGACTGCGCTAACACCTGCACTGCCACCGTGCCCGGGCAAATCAACAGAAACACAGAAAAACTGTTGTTTCAGCAAAGAAACAACCCGTGACCAGTCTTCCGTGTTCCCCAAAAAACCATGCAGCAAGATCAGCGCAGGATTTCGTGGATCACCTTCTGTGCAAAAGGCCAGCGTCATCAGAGTTCACTCGCCATGGCAAGTGCACGCCGCAGCATATCAGTGGCTTCAGTAGCAGGTGTTTTTACTTCAATGATTGCTGACTTTTCAGATGTTTTGGCCTGTTTATAGCACTCAGCAAATGCCTGACATTCAAGCGGTGCCTCATAATGGAGATCAAACATGGCTGCCGCCTGTTCCGCATTCAAGCCATGGCTGACCTGAAAATAGCGTTTGAACAGATCACCGTCACGGGAAACCGGCATCATATTGAAAATACTGCCGCCGTCGTTGTTCAGCAGTACAAGGGTCACTGGATGATCACGCAGCAATGCCAATGAATTAAGATCATGGAGAAAGGAAAGGTCGCCCAGCAACAATGTCACGTGCCGCCCTGTGGCCGCCACACCCGCTGCCGTCGCAATCAAACCATCAATGCCGCTGGCGCCTCGATTGGCCATGATATCGCCATAGAGGCGAACATCAGACAAACTATCGATCAATCGAATCGGCATACTGTTGCCAATGAACAGGCAGCCCTGTTTACGCTTCTGTTCAACAATATGACGAGAAATCCACATTTCATTGAATTCTGCTGGAAACAGACGCGCTAACGACTCACGACAGCGAATACCATAGTCCATCAGCTGAGCATACCACCCACCCTGCTCACGTCGCTCAGGCAAAGACGCCTCAAGAAAACGACAAAGTTCAGTGATGTTCGCCTGTAGACGCAGACTTTGATTACAGGCCGGATCCAGTCGACTGACACCGCTATCGACAAAACAATAGTGTTTCCGTCGCCCATTCGCCAGCCACTGTGACAATCGTTTGCTGACCAGTCGACCACCAAACTGTAACACCGTATCAGCCTGATCAAGCAGTTCACAGACAGCGTCATTGTTCAACAGCAGATCAACATGGGGCAAGGATAACGAATGTCCATGAAGATGGGACTGTACGTCCACCAGCAAAGGCCAACCCAGTTTTTCAGCCAGCATCGCCACAGCTTGTGCTTCACCAGGTGCCAACTGCCCTGCGACCAATACGCCCTTTGGTGCAAACAAACGATCGACCATTACCTGGGCTTCATCCGGCAATCGCTGACCTGACAAGCAATAGTGTGCCCAGGGACGTTGTGTCTTCATCCAGTCCGTCACTGGTTCCATATAGGCTGACCAGTCAGGACATTGAGTCCCCGGATACAACGGATCTCGCAAATGCAGGTTGAGATGAACGACGCCGGATGTCCGTGCGCGCGAGATTCCCTGATCCAACGTTGATAACAGCCATTGCGGTGCGATGGCCATATCCGGACAAGGCAGTTGGACCTCAAGGACTGGATACTGACTGAAAATCGCCGTCTGGTTTATTGTCTGGTTGGCCCCCGTGTCCAGTAGCTCAGCCGGTCGATCCGCAGAGAGGATAAGCAATGGGATGCCCGTCATGGCCGCCTCAATGACCGCCGGATATAAATTAGCCACAGCGGTTCCCGAGGTCGTAATAATGACAACCGGTTTCCGGGTAGACTTGGCAATTCCCAGCGCAAAAAACCCGAGACCCCGTTCATCAAAATGCACATGCTTATTCAGTCGGGTGTGTGCGGCTGCGGCATGGGTTAAGGGGGAGTTACGAGATCCTGGTGCGATACAGCAATGCTCTACCCCATTGCGCACCAGCTCTTCCATGATCAACGCACACCAGAGGCTGTTGATATCAGACAAATTACAATTAAAAGCCATTATCCATCCAGTAACGCCAAGGCGGTATTAATCTTGTTATCCAGTTCCTGCCACTCGATATCCGGCTCTGAGCCGGCAACAATGCCAGCCCCGGAATACAGCGAGAGTTGGCGTCCACGGAGCAGACCCGAGCGGATAGCCACCGCAAACTCGGTGTCATTCAGCCCCAGACTGCCGAAAACACCGCTGTACCAACCACGACTATGCGGTTCCAGTGTATGAATCAGGTGTCGTGCTTCATGCCAGGGGCTACCACCGACAGCCGGAGTCGGATGCAACGTGGTCAACAGGTCATAATCCGTGACCCCCGGGCGAATCACGCCTCTGAAACGATGTATCAGGTGCTGGATATGCCTGAGTTTGATCACCGAAACTTCACGGTCACTTTCGAGACGTTCACAGAGTCCAGCCAACACATCGCGAATATGGTCCAACACCAGCGCGTTCTCATGCCGATTCTTGTCGTCGTTGATCAGCCGATGTTCAAACGCCTGGTCTTCTGAAGCATCCATCCCGCGCGTCATGGTACCTGCCAGAGCTTCTGTCCAGAGCAGGCGCGACTGCCGTCTAAACAGACGTTCCGGCGATGTGCCAAAGAAACAGTCACCACTCTCCACCTGCAGTGCAAATTGGTAACTACGGGGGTTTTCACTGTGCCAGCGCTGCAGGAAATCCCACAAACGCAGAGGGTGTTCCAACTTCAGACGCACTTCCCGGGAGAGCACGGCTTTATGCAACGTCTGTCCGGCAACAGCCGTCAGCACCTGCTCCACGCCATGGCGCCACTGCTGTTGATCCGGCACACAGTAGCGATCAGCAATACCGGGCGCCCGGTAACCGTCAGTGTCCTGTACTACGATCCGGCTCGCCTGCCTTTCCAGCCAGGCAGCCGCTTCATGGCATTTGTTCCGACTCTCTTCACCACCGGGTAAATACAGGTTGCAGGCAATAACAGTTTCGGCACGCTGCTGTATCAGCTCAAAATGCGGCAATATAAAACGACCATAACCAAATGCACGCCACTGTGCTGACATCTGGTCGGTAAAGGCCATACCTCCGTAGAAGTGGGCACCAGGAATCGCCTGCAATACCTCACGGGATAGCGCAAAGGTTTCGCCCAATGACTCAGCCCCCGCCAGCGTTAAATCCAGCTCCGGGCAGACACCGGCGACACTCCGGTTTCCGCTGCGTTCAGTCCAGTAGAGACGGCAGGACGTATCCACCCCATGCAACCATGTCAACGGTGCAACCTCAGGTAACGGTTGCTCCATACGATACCAGCCCTGTCTTGTCTGGCACTGTCTGAGCTTGTCAGCCAGTATCCGCATTGACTCGTCGTATGGCAGCATGATCCCTCACGGGGCTAATGGAAAAGGGCGCAATTGTAGGCATCATTACAGGGGGTTACCGATCGGTAATTACCGAAAAACACTATAGAGGCTGTTGCAAAAGCCCAATTCAGTGGCATAGGCGATGACCTTATTCTGCAATAGCACCTTATGCTGCTCTCAATATATTCTCTACCTCTTTTTCATGGCAATGCAGATCACCTCG
>MUIA01000355.1 GCA_002084115.1 Oceanospirillales bacterium LUC14_002_19_P2
GGAAACCCTCTCCCTGAAACTGAAGGTCAATCATTTTCAGCTCAGGGCGAAGATTTACATGACCGCTCTGCGGGCATCATTCGAGCAGCTAAGGTTATTCGTTACTGCGTAACTTGAGCTGTTAAATGGCAACGTTCAGGTGGGGAATGGCTACCTGACCGAAGATGCGCCGACCCCGGCTTTCAGCGCGAATAATGCCAGGACGATTGATGTAGATAACTGCACTGACGGTAATATGAACCTGGAACTTAAAGTCAGCGACTCCGTCAGTATCGCGCAGAAAGATACCGGCGTTTACAGCGATACCCTGCTTGTCACCGTTGAGGCGGAATAATGCGCTGAACGGACGTCCTTTCAAACTGGTATTGCAATCACCCAAGAGGCTCATAAAAGCAGGGGTATTCGTCCGTACCAGACAATCCTGCCCATCACACAGTTCGAAATACTGCTCTGTATTGATGCCGTGCTGATTAGGCAGTTTTTTGACGTCCACTCAGGTCGTGAAACCTCTAAACTCCCCCTGCTATCATGTTCGGCATTTCGTATCAACTGAGCACTATTGCGGCCGATAACCCCCTTGATAACGATTCTGTATCCAGGGGGTATCAGCTGTATGGACATCCAGCTCACCGACGACGTCTCACTCCGCAGTCTGCTGTATGGCGATGCATCCGGACTGGCCAAACACGGGGACAACCCCAATATCGCGGTCAACCAGCGCGAGAGCTTCCCAGTGCCCTACACCATCGAGCATGCCCGCCATTGGATTCAGCACGCCAAAGAGCATGAAACAGAGAGTCGCTTTGCCATTGCCACAAATAAAGAGGCTATTGGAGAGATTGGTTTCCTGGTGCAAGGCGATGTCCACCGTAACAGTGCCGAGATTAGTTTCTGGATCAGTGAAGAATACTGGGGACAGGGAATCGTCACCAAAGCCGTTAACAGTGTGGCGGAATATGCGTTCAAAAAACGTGGAATCAAGCGCCTCTTCGCGGATGTCATTGAATACAACATCGGTTCCCAGAAAGTGCTGGTGAAATGTGGCTTTCAGCTGGAAGGGGTATTGCGTAAAAATATCTGCAAAAACGGCAAATACTACGACCAGTATGTCTATGCACGGTTGGATGAGGACGACTACCCAACGATTCACTAGAAAAACCTGATAAACAACTTCCTCATGTTCTTCAGGTTTCGTCTGGTCTGATCAGGTCAACGCAATTCTACCCAGTGGTTGCACCGTCACTTCTTCCGTCAATTCCTGATGGGACAGAACTGCCAGTTCATAGACTTCCGCCTCCAGCAGCTTTCTCACATAACGGCGGATATCCATGGAGGTAATCAGTACCGGCTTGTTGTCCAAGTGGCCGATACGGCCAATGGTCTGCTTCACCACTTCCACAAAGCGGGCTGTTACCGTTGGATCAAGAGCCAGGTAGGCGCCTGCCGATGTCTGCCGAATACCGCTGCGAATGGTATCTTCCAGATCCTGGTCCAGCAGATAGACGGGCAAAATATTCTGTCCGTTACTGTATTTGAAGCTGATATAGCGCTTGAGGCTGCCCCGGACATATTCTGTCAACTGAACCACTTCTTTTTCCTTGTGCCCCCAGACCACCAGCGATTGCAGGATGGTCCGCAGATTCCGAATAGAAATATCTTCGGACACCAGCCGCTGGAAGATTTCAGCAATCTTGTTAACCGGGATTAGACGCTGTACTTCCTTGATCAGCTCACCAAAACTGTCTTCCATCTTCTCGAGCAGGTAGCGAGTTTCCTGAATGCCAATAAAGTCTTCGGCGTATTTCTTAAGGACGAAGGCCAAATGATGGGTAAGGATCTTCGAATCACTCATGTAATTAACGCCGGCGTTATCCAGCGCATCTTTTTTGGATTCAGGCACCCAGAGGCTATCCAGTAACGGAATAAAAGGTTCGCCCATTTCATAGGGGATTTTGAGCATATCCAGATGTTCTGCCTGCTCCCGGGCGAACACAAAGCCCTGTCGAAAATGTCCATTGGCAACGGGTACTTCATTAAGCAGGACCTTGTAATGCTCATCCTCAATAGCATCATTGAAACGAAGGTGAATACCCGGGAAAGGAACCCCAAGATCCATATAAAGGGCCTTACGGACCTTGAGCAGCTCTTCGTTCAGTTCTGACGTATTGAGGCGATTCTGTAACGATGTCGGTACATCAATGATAAGAGGCAGGGTTTGAGAGAATTCTTCCTGCTTGTCCAGGCGTTGTTTCTTGTCCGGCTTGCCATCTGCCGCCGCAGCCATGGCGGGAATACCACCCTCATCCTCATGTAACTCCTCGCGCCTCTGCTTGCGGAGCTTCATAAAGCCACCACCGCCTACCAGCATTGCCAGCAACAAAAACGTCAGCGTAGGAAATCCGGGAACCGTAGCAAACCCGAGTAACAAGCCACCACCCACCAGCAGTGCCTTGGGCTTGTTCATCAACTGGTCGCCGATTTCGTTACCCAGGTCTGTAGCATCTTCATTGGCGACCCGGGTAACAATAATACCGGCCGTAATGGAGATCAGCAGTGCCGGAATCTGCGCGATCAGACCATCACCAATGGTCAAAATGGAAAAGAGCTGCAGTGCCTCGCCGGAGGTCATCCCCATCTGGAATACACCGATGGCAACACCCGCACCGATGTTGACAAATATGATGATCAGTCCAGCAATGGCGTCACCCTTCACGAACTTCATGGCACCGTCCATGGAGCCGTAAAGCTGTGATTCTTTCTCTACCCGGCCGCGACGGGCCTGAGCTTCTTCCATATCGATGGAGCCGGCACGCATGTCTGCATCAATACTCATCTGCTTACCGGGCATACCGTCGAGTGAGAAACGGGCACTGACTTCCGCCACCCGCTCAGACCCCTTGGTAATAACCAGGAACTGGACGATGGTAATGATCAGGAATATCACCATCCCGACAATGAGGTTCCCGCCCACCACGAAATTGCCAAAGGTATAAACAATCTGGCCTGCATCGGCCTGTAACAGGATCAGACGGGTCGTAGTAATGGATAACGCCAGCCGGAATAGCGTCGTCACCAGCAGAACGGAAGGGAAGGTCGAAAATTCAAGCGGAGACTTCAGGTAAATCGCCGTCATCAACAGGATGGCGGAAATACCCATATTGGTGGCAATCAGCACATCTACCAGTACCGTGGGAACCGGCAGGATAATCAGGACAATGATGGATACAAGCAGAATCGCCAGCATCACATCCTTGCGGCTGCCTATGCCCTGTACAATTGAATTGATTCTGAGGCTGCTCATGGTCCCCTGCCGGTCGACTACGGCGGTTAATCGGATGTTTCGCCTTGCTGGGCTCCGTTCGCAGTTTTATCCAGCCGCAACCTGGCTCTGGCCTCTATCCAGCGGATCTCTTCATCGTCCGCGCCTGAAGGCAGATATTGCAGGTATTTATCGACCATCTGCAGGCATTCTTCAGGCTGGTCCGCCTGTAGGAGGGTATAAGAAAGCATGCGGTAAACTTCAGGGTGATCCGGCGCCAGAACGCGCAATCCTTCAAGCAACGCCAAGCTGCTTTTGTACTGACGGTGACGCATCTTGGTGTAAGCTTGAGTCAGCAACCAGTCGATCTTCCCCTGATCAATCCCTGTTGCCATGATTTACACCGCTATTAGCACGAGGCCGCGCATCTGTGCATCCTGAAAGAGCAGCTCATCGTGCTCAATTTCCGCCAGCATGTTCTTAAGCTTATCCTTTGCATCCTCAGGGATATCAATATCGCTGTTCAACACATCGTTGAGAAACTCTTTTGTCGCTTTCAGGTTGTCCTTATGCTCAGACACATTGTATTGATGCCTTACCGTATTACGGGCGAAGTCAGCGAGTTTTTTATCCTGGTTGTCATAACCCAGAGCATCTCCGACGTTATCGGCGACCGAATAACTGTTGGCCGTGGAAACGCTGGTTTTTCGAGAGGCCCCAAGATCCGGGAGCTCCGACGTATCCGATACATAGCTGATACCTGTCAGACCGCGGTTAATATCCAGATTCATTGCCATCCGTCGCGTCGCCCCACATTCATAAAAGAAACTGGCACTGGTGCCTTCTTAAAGTTTAGAAGCCCAATAGAAATAGCCCCCTGGCGAAATCGATGAAATCCAGCCTTTTTGTTATTTCGGATCAACAATCTGGCGGGTAAACCCCATAAGCCATCAAACGCCCGCCTAAATGACAGTTAATTGTGCAGACTGGCTATTCGTTGTATAAACTTGTGATATTGAAGTCGTTTTTTATTGCATAACTGAATCAGTAATCAAAGCCCATCCGATAGACATCAAGACTCAAAGCTATCATTGACAAGCTAAAGCAATGACCTACATCAAGCCAGACTCTACGTCAAGCCTTTGATTTACAAAGAGTTTTTCCTGTGTATCATAGCGCCCGATGACAAAGCGATGTCGCCTGTCAGCATTTGTAAACCTCTTTACATGAGACCATAAGAGCATGATGTACGCAGTATCGTTTAACTCTGGCGCAAGCTATACCGTAGACGCCACTATCCCCACCTTGGCTATAGAATTCGCTGAGGATTGCAGGGAGTTCGACTTGCAGTATGGTGAACCTGACACTGACTACCTCAAGTTACGCAGTAACGAATAACCTTAGCTGCTCGAATGATGCCCGCAGAGCGGTCATGTAAATCTTCGCCCTGAGCTGAAAATGATTGACCTTCAGTTTCAGGGAGAGGGTTTCC
>MUIA01000020.1 GCA_002084115.1 Oceanospirillales bacterium LUC14_002_19_P2
TTAACGGGGTAATCAAACGCATTATCTATAAAGCGTGTGGGTACAATGACCTGGATTACCTTTATCTGAAAATAAGACAGGAGGCTCTGAAATGATCCGCCAACCTGGAAAAGGGCCTTTTTTTGCTGTTCTGTTTTTTATGCCGTTGGTTGATGCAATTTTGTTTCATGGTGCTTTTTTCGGGATTTTTGCCTTTGTTCTGGCATTTGGTTACGGATTTTCAGAAATTACCGCCATGGTGTCTGTATATTCGCTCTATGCTGCTTTGACCACATTTTCTTTTGTGCTACTGACCCATAAACCAGTCAGTGAAAAATGATAGATGTAGGGTGGATTTGTTTTTTCTGGCCAGTATAGTTTTTAACGTTGCTTTTCTATCGGGAATAATAAAAAAGTGCCGCCTATTCTAAGGCGCGGATGTGTAGGTCGTAACATACATATCAACAATTAAGCTGCATAATCGACAATTCACGGCTTTCTGCAATGCTGCGAAGTGTGCTATCCGTATTGATGGCAACCGGGAACGTAGCCTGTTCAAGCACTGGCAGATCATTAAAAGAATCGCTGTAAGACCAACTGTCGTTCATCGATGCATTATGCGCCTGCAGCCATGCCTGTAAACGCTCGACTTTGCCTTCTCTGAACGTGGGTATGCCCGTGATGTTTCCCGTAAAACAATGTGCGTTCTTTTCCAGGTCAATCGCCATGATGGCATTGACACCCAGTCTTCTCCCAATAGGCCCAACCAGGTGAGCTCCTGTTGCTGAGATGAGGAGCAGTGTATCGCCCTGTGTTTTGTGTTTTTGAAGCAGAGCCTCACCTTCACGGTAGATCCGGGGTTCAATCATCGACTCAATAAAGGTTAATATCAGGGGAGCCAGTGTCTGATCGGTGTAGCCAATAATCGGTTTGAGGTTGTGCGCCATATAGGCATGGATATCAAGCGTACCGGCCTCGTAGTCCGCATAAAGCTGCTCGCTTTGACGTAGAAAGTCAGGATCATTGATTAAACCCGCGTCAACACAGAACTCAGCCCAGAGCAGAGTGATGCGCTGTCGCCATTAATCAGGGTATGGTCAAGATCAAAAATTGCCAGGGCCATGTTATTTGCGTCCGGGATTGTGCTGATCGTCAACGTGATAACCTATTGTAATCATCGGATTATGACGGTTTGACGACATAAGGTCTGACTTTTGGAGGGAACCTGCCTGGTAAACTGGAAAACTACCGGTCTGATACATATTCTCAATAGATAGACAGGGTGCTCAATATTGAATGACAGGGACGTTTGACAGGAAAACGGATCCAGCCTGCAGGGATTGCACATGAGAAACGTATGTAAACAGCTATCACTGACCAGCTTTTTTTTCTTCATTGTCTTTATCGGTACGCCCAGTGCCGCAGCGGACAAGAATGCCCTGATTAACGATCTTTATCATCGTTCCGGTCTCAAGATGCAGCTCGACTGGATGCAAAACAATTTTGCCGATGCCAGGGCATTATTTGGTGAGGAAGCCCAGCAAGCGGATGAGTCCACCCGCAAGATGATGGTGCTGCTCGATAAGAGTCTGAAAGAGAAGTTCTCAGACCAGCGTGTCCGTGGCATTGTGTTGGATCATCTTGACCGTGATTTATCTCAACAGCAGCTGGAGCAGATTCTCCAGATCATGGATGACCCGATCTGGCAACGGGCCTGGGAGCTGGAAGGACGCGCCTACCAGCCGGACGGCATTGCTCAGATGCAGCAATACATCGCCCAGCGACTGGAAGCCAAACCGCCACGGGGAACACGGGTTGATCTGGTGAATGAATTGATTGATGTCACCGATGCTGTGAACCTGACACTGGAAATGGCGATCCAGGGCGCGTTGATGGCATCGCGCATCATGATGGAAAAGCTGGGTAAAACGGAAATCACTGAAAAGCAGATGGAAGATGCGGCGCGCCGGCAGATGGAAAACTACCGGGGACAGTACCGGGATATGCTCACAGCGCAGATGCTGTATATCTACCGGTACATGTCTGACAGCCAGCTGAAGGCCTATATCCAGCTGTATTCTTCACCGATAATGCGCAAGCTGAACAACACGGTTACCGGGGCCCTGCTGGCGATCATGCGTTAGCGAGACCGCCAGGATTTCAAACTTGCAACCTATAGTGGACCCCAAAAACTGGACAGTCAGCTAAGTTAAGTTTTCTGGTTGCAATATGACCCTCAGGAGGGAGTCATGGCAGCAAAAAGAAAACGGCATGCCCCGGAATTCAAGGCAC
>MUIA01000019.1 GCA_002084115.1 Oceanospirillales bacterium LUC14_002_19_P2
AACCTGTGCCTTGAATTCCGGAGCATGCCGTTTTCTTTTTGCTGCCATGACTCCCTCCTGAGGGTCATATTGCAACCAGAAAACTTAACTTAGCTGACTGTCCAGTTTTTGGGGTCCACTATAATCTATACAAATCAATCGTCTTCTAAAGGCTATTTCTGTTGCAATCCCTCACTTTTCATCCGCCAACCTGTAAAAGCACCAAAAAAGTTTGGGATTGCGGGCAGAAAACAGTGATTAAATAGTAGTTAAATCGGTAAAAATCTTGATAAACATCATGGTTGAGTGCGGTCGTTTTTGATTGGGCACAGATTATGACTGTTATTGAAAGTATTTATGCCGGCATTTTTGTGTCAGTGTCGTTTATGCAAAAAGGATGTCTATCGACTATATAGTGAACACGTCAAATCAGTCTGCATGAGTCCCTGAGTCGTCGTTGGCCGGTTACCGGAGCGTCGAAGTGTTCAGCGGTAGGGTTCTGAAATGTTCCTTTCTCTGTTTTTCCTGCGACAGCGTTATCCGTTGATGACTGGTGGCCGATGGCTTAGGTGGCTGTCACTATGACTGACGTTTCCATGGTGCTGGCTGACAGCCGTGTCAGCGCCGGCCGGTCTGGCAGGTCCGGTTCCCGCCGCCCGGTTCCATGAACAGGCTCTGCAAAAGGTCTTTTCAGTCATGAAGCAGTTCAAGTTTCCTTCGGCGTATACCATTCTTTTTCTGATTATCATTTTTGTCGCAATACTGACCTGGATTGTACCAGCGGGTAAATACGACACCCGCATGGATGAAACCATCGGTAAAGATGTGCCTATCGCGGGTACTTACCATCATGTGGAGCCCAATCCCCAGGGCTTTGAAGATGTGGTGCTGGCGCCCATTGCCGGTTTTTATAATCCGGATTCCTATGAGGCGAATGGTATTGATGTGGCCCTGTTTGTTCTGATCATCGGTGGTTTCCTGATGGTGGTAACAAAAACAGGCGCGATTGATGCTGGTATCGCCAAGGCGATGGAGGCGCTGCAGGGAAAGGAAAAATGGATGATTCCCTTATTGATGGCGTTCTTTTCACTCGGTGGCACGATTTATGGGATGGCGGAAGAGAGTCTGGCGTTTTATCCCTTATTAATACCTGTGATGATTGCTGCCGGTTATGATGCCCTGACGGCGGTTGCGGTGATTTTATTGGGTGCAGGTATCGGCACGCTAGGGTCAACGGTCAATCCCTTTGCGACGGTCATTGCCTCGGACGCGGCCGGTGTTTCCTTTACTGATGGCATATTTTTGCGTTTGGTTTTCTATATCGTAGGCTTGCTGATCTGCATTGTGTTTGTGATGCGCTATGCCGAGAAGGTGAAACGGGATCCCAAAGCCTCATTTGTCGCCGATATGTATGAAGCCAATCGCGAGCATTTTCTGACCTCTACCGATGCGGCTGATGTGCCGGAATTGACCGGGCGGCGAAAAATCATTCTGCTGCTGTTCCTGGTGGCGTTTGGCATCTGGATCTGGGGCGTGGCGGCTGAAGGATGGTGGATGGCCAGGATGTCGGCCCTGTTCA
Source organism: Oceanospirillales bacterium LUC14_002_19_P2 (assembly GCA_002084115.1). Lineage (GTDB taxonomy): Bacteria > Pseudomonadota > Gammaproteobacteria > Pseudomonadales > Endozoicomonadaceae > Kistimonas. Next base: position 1,559 of record MUIA01000019.1, read on the forward strand.
TGGTGATGTCGATAGTGGTGGCTTTCGTCGGGCGCCTTGGTGAGGCCGAGTTTACCGATACGTTTGTTGATGGTGCCCGGGATTTGCTTGGTGTTGCCCTGATCATCGGCATTGCCCGGGGTATTGTCGTTGTGATGAATGGCGGGATGATCACGGATACGGTGCTGTACTGGTCAGAGCAGGCTGTGAGTGGTTTGTCGTCCATTGTCTTCATTAATGTCATGTACTGGATCCAGATCCTGCTTTCGTTCTTTGTGCCATCCAGTTCTGGTCTTGCTGTGCTGACGATGCCAATCATGGCGCCGCTGGCGGACTTCTCGGATGTGGGGCGTGATCTGGTGGTAACGGCGTATCAGTCGGCCAGTGGTATGGTTAACCTTATGACACCGACATCAGGCGTGGTAATGGGTGCGCTGGCCATGGGGCGTGTGCCGTACGAGAAATGGATTAAGTATGTCTGGCCATTGCTGCTGATTTTAACTATCGGACTAATGGTTGGTTTGAGTGTTGGCGCATTATGATGTGGTGAAGTGAGTAAAAAATGCGAGCCTAAAGCTCGCATTTTTGGCCCTTTTCCAGGTTGGCGGATAATTTCAGAGCCTCCTGTCTTATTTTCAGATAAAGGTAATCCAGGTCATTGTACCCACACGCTTTATAGATAATGCGTTTGATTACCCCGTTAAAGGCTTCGATTTTCGCGCTGGTTATACGAT
>MUIA01000152.1 GCA_002084115.1 Oceanospirillales bacterium LUC14_002_19_P2
CACCGATTCTGGAAAACCGGAAAAAGTGTTCAAGACTTACCAGAATCAGTGTTCAAGACTTACCAGAATGGGTGTTCAAGAGTTACCAGAATCGGTGTTCAAGTTGTGCCAGAATACGCAACCTGCATTCTCCGATTTTATTCCATTGCCCCGTACAACGAATACAACCGCTTTGTCGTCGACAGTGTTTTAAGCAGCTGGTGCCAGTTAAGTGAATTACTGACCGGAAGAAAGAATCTGGTCAAGGAAGTACATTTTGAATTCCCGGCACCTCATTACGTGGCGGAGTATGTTGAGGCTTTTGGCCTGCCTGTACTGTTTGGACAGGCGCATAACCAGCTGATTCTCGAAAACCAAATAACATCAACCCCGTGCCTGTTTGCCAACCGAGCGGATCATGCGCTCTTTCTCAGCCAGTGCGAACAGAGACTACACAGTCTGGCAGAATGGAACAGCTATCGCAGCAAAACGGCTCAGCTCATCGCGACATGCCTGCCGGAAACCACACCCAGCCTGGATGATATCGCCGAAAAACTGCACCTTCCTGCATGGACTTTACGACGCAAACTGCAAGAAGAAGCAACCAGCTTCAAGCAAGTATTGGATGAAACGCGGCAATCGCTGGCCTGCGCCTGGCTGAAAGAGTCAGACTATGCCCTGTCAGAAATTGCCTTCATGACCGGTTTTTCGTCAACAGAAGCTTTCCAGCGAGCCTTTAAGCGTTGGTGCGACATCACACCGGGGGAGTTCCGGCGGCAGCACCAGACCAGCCGCCGGAATCGATAGAAGGGACTAGCTATCAGGCAACAATATCGAGCAGCTCAACTTCAAAAACCAGGGCTGCATACGGAGGAATCGCAGCACCTGCACCACGCTCACCATAGGCCAGATTGTGGGGAATATGCAGCTTGTACTTGTCGCCGACACGCATCATCTGCACTGCTTCCACCCAACCGGCAATGACACCAGTCACGGGGAATTCAGCCGGTTCACCACGGGCTACAGAACTGTCAAAGACAGTACCGTCGACCAGCATACCGTGGTAGTGAACACGCACGTTATTATCACGTGAGGCCTGGGCACCTTCACCCTCAACAATAATTTCATACTGCAGACCAGAGTCGGTGACCTTAACGGTATCCCGCTTGGCATTTTCTTCCAGGTAAGCTTCTCCTTCTGCCATCAGCGCCTTGGCGTTCTCTTCATGGGCTGCCTGCATTTTTTGGCTGATCACGGAAAACGCTTCCTTAACCAAGGCAGGCTCAACAGCCCAACTTTCCCCACGCAGCGCATCTGCCAGGCCCTGCTGGACGCCTTCAATAGACAGTCCTTCAAAGCTCTGACTGGCCAGCTGGTCACCCATCTGACGACCGATACCGTAACTGGCCTGCTGTTCGTGGGTTTCGTAATGAGACATTCAACTGCTCCGCTGTAGGGTAAAGGGGGCAAGAATATCAGAATGGACAGGAGAAAGGGATACACGACAAACGTGTATTAAAGACATTAAAAAAGCCTGTAATCGTTGATTACAGGCTTTCTGATATGGCGGACCGGACGGGGCTCGAACCCACGACCTCCGGCGTGACAGGCCGGCATTCTAACCAACTGAACTACCGGTCCGCGCATTTTGCAGCACTTGTTTTGGTGGGTGATGACGGGATCGAACCGCCGACCCTCTGCTTGTAAGGCAGATGCTCTCCCAGCTGAGCTAATCACCCAACACGCTTTCAAACGCCACCCTCTCGGAGAAGGTTGTCACTGACGTCTGCAAGTGGCTACGGGAAGCGCATTCTACAGATTTACCGGTGCAGGTCAATGCCTCAATACAGAAAAAGACGACAACCTCATAATGTTCTGGCTAATAGGACAACCGCAAAAAGACTTTGACGACACCATCCTGATCAGTGCGATCAATGCGAATCTGGCGAATCTGCAGATGTTCTTTTTCGTTCAGCTCAATCAGCCAGCCCAATAGCTTCTGGTAAGGCACCTCATCAATCCATACCGATACCCCCTGTCGTGCAGGTTGCACGCGGGTCAGAGCCAATCCTGAGCGCTTACCGGACGAAGCAATGACCGACGCAGCATCTTTGGCTGGGACTGACTGCGAGGACGCTGTCACCACGGATCTTGCCTTGGCCTGGTTTGCCATCATTAGCGAATGGGTTTCTTTTTCATAGACATACTCCGCACGCTGTTTGGCTGACCAGCTTGCTACGGGGTGCCATATTGCAAAATACACCAGCAACACTGCAAAAAATATCGACAGCACCAGCAGCGCTCGCTGATCACGGCTGGACAATTGCGCATAATAATCCCGCGCACGGTCCAGATAAGGTGCTAATGCATCGGCCAATTTACCCATGATGACGTTTCATCCTTACCAGTGAACCCACTGAACTTACCCAATCCAACATTTCTCTATGACGACTTCATACTGAGCCGGGCAACCACTGTATTCCCTTCCTGGTTTGCGGTTTCCATCGTCGCCTTTAATCCCGCATCACGTAGTACCTCCAGGTAACGGTTAACCGCTTCGAAACTTGCCGCCGCAACATTCAGTGTGACTCCATCACCGCTCTCATTAAAATCCAGACTTTTCGGTTCGACCCCTTTTGCCGCAGCCTGAGCACTAACCCTGGACATTGTGTTCAACACTTGCAGGAAACCATTGTCAGTTTTTGCCGTGCCAGCCCGCTTTAACAGACTGTTAAAGCGGTTCCTGACATCCACCACCGAGCGATCACCCGGATTGATTTCCTTATAAAGTGCATAATTTTGGGCGTAATAATGAGCCGCCTGATGCTGAAACCAGACCCCCTGCCCCACATAAAAGACAAATTCCAGCGCTATCCATACCCCGGCCACCCAGGCAACCGGACGCCACTGTCGCCAGCGCTTGCCCGCTTTTTTTGGGCACTTAAAAGCACCCCTGCGAAACTCCACCAGCGCTCGCGACCTGCGCTGCTCAGACAACAGTGACGCAAGCGCCGATAGCACGCTGCCGCCATTGATGCCTTGCTGCTCTATGGAGATGCTCTCGTCAGCTAAAGAGACGACCTGGGCTATATCCGCTTCAATTTCATTATGCTCGGCAAGTACTTTGATTGTAGTGATCGCGTTGTCTTGCGCGGACGTGTCATTCTCGTCCTCGACCTGAATCTCTGTATTCAGCTCATCTGAATCCTGATGAAGATACTGAGTGAGCAATAAAGGCAACGCATCATGATCAACGGTCTGCGCCGGTTTTTTATTGGAGGCAATCGTCACCATCCCCTGCTCAAACAACAACATGATCGTCTGGGCATCGGTGTGCCAAAGGGCATTCTCAGAGACAACACTAACCGGGGCAATACCACTCTCCGACAAGGTATCCAGCAATTGCTGCATCTCCGTCATCGGAAGATGCCCGACCAGTACGCTGTCACGCCCGGTTTCCGGCAAGCCAACAATATGTTGATCTTCGATATGGCCAACCAGGCTTTCCTCCACCAGATAAGGCAGCGCCTGCTGAAGGTGCTTTTTCTGGGCGGCAGTCACCGGCAACCGTTGAAGGCCTGCCAGGGTGCCGGGCAATAAGACAGTGATCAGCTCTAGCCATTGCTCCGGCGCTTCTTCTTGCGCCTGTTCAGCCCAAACCTGCAGATCAGAAAGGTTACCCTGGCGAATGGTCGCCTTGTCGTCTGATGCTTGTCCTCTCACCATCCACTGCACAGGGGAAGTGGCACCTTCTCCATGTACAGATGGCATGATACGAATGACAAGTTCCTGATTCATCAATCACCTCACCGACTCACGTAGGGCTGCAACCCACTTAGGGGACACATCCAGTTCTCGACCTATCACGGTCACTTTGCCTTCATCATCCCTGGCAAGCCGGGAATGGAGATAAAACGTCACATCACGGTATACCGCCTTGATATAGACGCTGAAGAAACGGCTTTTCACATCAAGGCTTAATTTTTTGATCACATTTTCATCAATCTTTCCCTTGATCAAAGGATGATTATTGAAAGCTTGGGTATCAGCGAAACCATCGCGCCCCCGCCCATCAATAAAGGCTTTGGCATCGGCTTCAGTCACCTTGTCAGACAGACTCTGAAAAACTGCTGCCGTTATCGTATTGACATTCAACCCCGCCTTACTGTCAGGCAGCACTGTGACATGGGGTAACAGCCGAGCATATTCATCCGGCGTCAATATCTGCAGCAGTTTCAGTTCAGACACGGAAGCCATCAAGGTGTCGCCGGTGCGATACGGGGGAGACGCCGTCAGGTAAAGACTGTCTTCTGCACCATTGCCAGAAACCTCCTGTCCGGCATCAATCCAATCCCTGATACGGTAAGCCAGCCGCGGATCAATTTTCTCGTTAGCAAGAATTCTAACCAGCGTTTCCAGAATTTCCTTACTCTGCCCATCGGCAAGAAGATTCAAATTGAAGCGTCCCTGGTCATCCAGTACCTGGATGGTGATTTCACCTTCGGCAACGTCGAACCGATCATTGGCATCAGCCCAGGGTTCAAACCAGTGATCGACAGGCTTCCCGTCTTTTTTGTCATTTTTTTTATCTTTTTCTAACAATAACGCCACATAGTGCTCCGCACCAAGGGCGTAATGTTTAGCCTGAACATATTGCAGGTATCGCGATTGCTTCTCCGTATTATGATAAAGCCTTGTGGCAATACCTGCTGCGACAACTGCAATAATGGCAAAAATCAGGAGCACGAAGATGAGTGCGACACCGGACTCACGGGATCTTGCCTGAGAATTTATGCCCGACACCCTCATCATCCGCTTCCCCCATTATTGGGAGATGGCGGTGCTTGCTCCGTTTGCAGTTGAGGCTCATAGCTCACACCCGGTAACTGCATCCTGATATAACCATACTCAGGTTGTTCAATGACGACCTCAACCAGCGCCGGTAGCATGTAGGGTCGCAGACTCTGTTTCTCTGATTGAGGCGGCCATGATTTATGCCAGCGTTTCCGGCTATCGCGGAAACGAAAGCGAATGGAGTCTACACCCTCCATCAACACTTGACTCTTTGGCTCCAGGGATATGCCCCGATCCAGCACCGGCCAATAGCGGCGAATCAACTGATGTTCGTCCGATAATTCGTAAGATACCCGCTGTAAATCGCTACGCAATTCCCCGGTAATATTCCGCCAACCGGCACGGGTGAATTCAAGTAACTTGCCGTCCTGTCCGGCAACCAGGGCGGATTGGCGCTGGCCAAATTCATCTTTTATGGGACGCATGGCAAGCTGCAACAGATCTTTTTCCAAAATCAACCGTGCTCGCTGCATCACGCCAACATTCTCCCAAACGGCAATGGATGATTCCTGCATCTGGGTAACGGATTTCAACAACCGATAGCAGGCTGTGGCAATGAGCGCGAAGATAGCAATCGCTATCAATAGTTCCAGTAGTGTAAAACCGCCTGACCGCCTCAACGAAGGGGCTTGTGCAGGAATCCGGTTAGATCCCATATCGCCTCCTTCTTGTTTTCAGGCAATTGATTGCCCGCAAAAACCGTCACTTCGACCCGGTAGAACCCCGCCTTATCGGTTTCAGTCACGTCACTCTGCACATACCAATCCCGGCCAGACATCACTTGTGGCCCACCGAAACTGCCGACCTGCAGGTTATCTGCATCCTGGTAAAAATGGTTGATTGCCTGGTCCGCCAGCCAGTTGGCAACCACCCTGTCCTGTATCTGTGCCGTTCGTTTCACGGCATTCCCGTCAGAAAGCAACAAGGCTGACGCCGCCACGGCAAAAATCACCAGCGCAATCATGACCTCAAGCAGCGTGAATCCCGACATGCGCCGCATCAACCGTTTTTTCCTCTTTTCACCCAGCCCTGGCACTTGCTCATGGTATAGACACCGCAGAAAAACCATCGGATGACAGCTGAACGGTTTGCTGTCGATCCGTTTCCATATACAGATTCAATTGAAACGGAGAAATCAAGCCATCGCTGTACATGACGATTAATGGTTTTTGCTCATTTCCCGGTAGATTCGACGGCACCGGTTCGATCACTTCCATATGAATACGATCCGATAATTGATGCGGCCTGTAGTGTGCGTCTTCGAATTTTCGCCATGCTTCATCATCCCTTGACCAGCGCCACCAGTAATAACGATCTTCTGTGGCAGAAAGCCCATATTCCTGACCATCAAGCAGGGCTCGATCGCGGGCCTGCTCCATTAACAGCTGTAATCGCTGAGACTCATCCAGCAAGGCCTGTGCAGGGCCAGACGATCGGGGAGCGAGAAGTGTAACGCCCAGGATAATACCGATGATCAATATGACCACTAATATCTCAATCAGCGTAAAGCCCCGGTTTTTGGCCCCTTGACGCACGTTATTCTTCCCAGTTTCCTATTTCAGCATTAATGCCATCACCACCGACACGGCCATCCGCCCCGAGTGAATAAACATCAAAACTGCGGGTGTTATGTGTACCGGGCACTTCATACTGGTAAGGATGCCCCCAGGGATCGACAGGCACCTTGGGCAAATAACCATCCGGGTTCCAGCGACGAGGCTCCGGACTGCCAGACGGCTCCGTCACTAATGCATCCAATCCCTGTTCGGTACTCGGATAAAAACCATTATCCAAGCGGTACATTTCCAGGGCGCTGGCTATGGCATTAACGTCTGTCCGGGCTACCGTGGCCTTGGCCTGGTCCGGTCGACTCATGATAGTAGGTACCACCAGCGCCGCCAAAATCCCCAGAATGACAACCACCACCATAATCTCTATGAGTGTAAAACCACCCTGCCGCCTGTCCTGCATCACTTCTCTACCTCCTGACACCGATTACCCAATCAATGTATTCATATTCAAAATTGGCAGCAAAATCGCCAATACAATCACCAACACCACGCCCCCCATCACCACCAGCATCAGGGGCTCAAACAATCCGACCAGCATGGCCATACGGTTTTCCAGTTCCATTTGCTGGTTGGCTGCCGTCCGGTCCAGCATGGCCTCCAGCTCACCGGTTGCCTCACCGCTGGCAATCATATGCAGCATCAATGGCGGGAAATAACCGGCTTCTTCCAGTGCCCGGTGCAGACTGCACCCTTCACTGACCTTTCTTGCTACGGTTTTCACCGAGGCCTTCATGGCTTCGTTACCCACCACCTGGGCCGCAATCATCAAGGCATCCACCAGTGAGACACCACTGCGGGTTAAAATACTCAATGTGCCGGCAAACTGGGCGGTATTCAGCGATCGACTGAAACGTCCGACTACTGGAAATCCCAGCAGCTGTCGATCCCACCGTAATCGGATGTCCGGCTTTGCCAAGGCATACCGCGCAGCAAAAAACAACAGCAGACCAATACCCGCCATCCAAGGCCAGTACTGCTGGAAAGCCTCACTGACAGCTATCAGCCCCCGGGTCACCAGCGGCAACGCCTGTCCGCTATCGATAAAAACTTTGATCACATCCGGCACAACATAACCCAGCAGGAAACTGACGATAGCAACGCACGCCAACATCAGTATCACCGGGTATAGGAGCGCAAGCTGAACCTTCTGGCGGGACTGCATGCGCTGCTCAGTATAATCAGCCAACTGATTGAGAACCTTGTCCAGGTAACCAGCATGCTCACCAGCAGCAATGGTGGCACGGTACATATGCGGGAAATGATTAGGGAAGGCATCCATGCTCTGAGCCAGAGTAAAACCTTCCAACACTCTTGAACGAATGGCCAGTAACATATTTTTCAGCCGACGCTTTTCCTGCTGTGCGGCAACCGCTCTTAATGCTTCCTCAATGGGCATGGCGGCCTGAATCAAGGTGGCAAACTGACGAGTGATCAATGCCAGCTGCGAGGCCGACATTCCCCTACCAATACCCTGAAATCGCGCAGCGCCCTGCTGTGTTTTGTGTTCTGCCACTGCATCAACCTGCAATGGCGTCCACTCCCGGTCACGCAATACCTGTCGGACCTGGCGCTGACTGTCCGCCTCAAGGGTTCCCCGCTGCTGGGCACCATTTTCATCCAGTGCCAGATATTCATACGCAGCCATGATGTGCTTCTACGTCCTCCGGCCTGTTAATCCTGACGGGTAACCCTGAGCACTTCTTCAAGCGTGGTAACGCCGGTCAGCACTTTCTCCCGGCCATCCGACCGGATACTGGGCATGGTGCGACGAACATAGTCATTGATCGTCTGCTCACCGGCCTCCCGATGGATCATTCGCCGAACCTCATCATCAATGGAGACCACTTCATAAATGCCCGTACGCCCACGGTAACCGTTGTGTTTACACTCACTGCAACCGGTCGCATGGTAGAGTGTCGGCGGATTGGAGGGCTCCACTTCCAGCTGACGGCACTCCACTTCATCGGCCACATAGGGTTGGCGACAATGGGTGCAGAGAATTCTGACCAATCGCTGCGCAATCACCCCGATCAGGCTGGAGGACAACAGGAACGGTTCAATACCCATATCATGAAGACGGGTAATGGCGCCGATCGCGGTATTGGTATGCAGAGTAGAAAGAACCAGATGGCCGGTCAGACTGGCCTGCACGGCGATTTCAGCCGTTTCCGTATCACGAATCTCCCCCACCATCAGAACATCCGGATCCTGTCGTAAAATAGCGCGCAGACCACGGGCAAAGGTCATGTCCACCTTGGTATTCACCTGAGTCTGACCAATGCCTTCAAGGTTATATTCAATGGGATCCTCTACCGTGAGAATATTACGGCAACTGTCATTGAGCGACGAAAGACCCGCATAGAGCGACGTCGTTTTGCCGGACCCCGTCGGGCCGGTCACCAGAATAATGCCATGGGGCTGGGCCAACATATGCTGTATCGTCGACATCACCTCCTGGCGCATCCCCAGATGCTCAAGGCGGAGTCGTCCTGCAGCCTTATCAAGAAGACGGAGCACAACCCGTTCACCATTGCTCGATGGCAATGTCGATACACGGACATCAACCTCCTTGCCAGCCACACGCAATGAAATCCGGCCATCCTGAGGAATACGCTTTTCTGCAATATCCAGCCGCGCCATAACCTTTATTCTGGATACCAGCAGTGCCGCCAGATTACGTTTGAGCGAGAGTATTTCCCGCAAAACGCCGTCTACGCGAAAACGCGCCACCAAACGGGATTCAAAGGTTTCAATATGAATATCGGAAGCGCCTTCCTTGATGGCTTCAGTCAATAAAGCATTAATGAGTTTGATGACCGGCGCATCATCTGACTGCTCAAGCAGGTCTTCTGTCTCGGGTACCGCATCCGCCAGACTCACCAGATCAGGATCATCCCCGATACCAGCCACATGCTGCAGGGCATCCGAACTGTTTTCGTGATAACAACGGGACATAACCGCAGCAAAATCATCCTGATCCAATTGGCGGTATTTCAATGGACCACCACTGAAGCGACGCACTTCGGCAACTAGTTCGACAGATGGCACATTCAGCATGAGCAAAACCGGTTTCCCGTCTTCCTCATCCAGCACCAGGTTATGACGCCTCGCAAAGGCAAACGGCAGCATTCGCACTGGCTCACTTGGAGTAGCCAATGCATCGGACACCATTGACTCACGCCCCTGTGCGTCAGTGACAATCTGTCCCCTAACGGATTCCGGCTGGCTTTGATTATTCAAGCGTGCAGCTCCTGATTACCCCATTAATAATTATTGGACTGGTCAATCAGTATAACGTTCCTGACAGAGAGGGAACGATTTATTAGTCATAACGTCCAAGTAACAGACTATGAGCTATTATGCTTTGATTTCATACGATTTGCAGGTTTTTTGGTGATGACACATTCCTCGCTCCTTGAGGCATACGCCTCTTTGAGTCATTTGACGATTTTAAAAAAATTGCTGTTATCATGTTTAATAATAACTACATTAATAAACTTAATTCCCTGCACTGTTCGTCCAGGATAATCATGACAACATGAACAACGAAGTGCTTGATAAATCACTGAATTTGCTTGCAAAGCACCAGACGAACATCATTCTGGTTCTGCTGAGTGTTGGGATGCTTACCACGCTGGCTGTGCAATCATTCAACCTGTATCGGACCCTACAGGGCTCCCCTGAAGTCTCAGACATTTCAAACGATAACAACATTAGTCACAAACCATTTGTACTCGCCGATTTCAGTTTTTTGTTTGGTGAAGGTCAAGACTCAAAGTCCCAACCCTCAACACAGGAACTCCCCAAAACCAGCCTGAACCTGACACTGCGTGGCGCACTGGCAGGAGACACAACCACAGACTCCAGCGCCATCATTCAGGACGGCAGTGGTCAGGATCGGTTTTACCGGATTGGTGACTCCCTCCCGGGCGGGGCAATTCTGGATCAGGTACACCCCCACCATATCGTTATTCGATATCAGGGAGCACTGCAAAAACTGATGTTTCCCGAAATATCAAAGGATAAGGGACTGGAATCGGTTGCCTACCCGGAAACCCCATCCATGCCCAAAGAGATACCCGGCCTGAGCGATCAATACCAGGAGAACGCCAAGGCCCTTGAAGATCGAATGGAACAGCTGCGCCAGCGTTTAGAGCAGGCTCAGGGGAATTAGCCTTAGCGAACAATAAATTGTACAGGTTGCCAATGACTAAGTTTTCAACAGAGCGAGCAGGCACGAAACGCCTGGGTGTATTGACACTCACTCTGCTGTTCACCTGCTTTCCTGCACTGGCAGAGCAGTCAGCGCTCTCCCAGCAAACGGCATCCAGCCAAGAGGCTTCTGCCACGGAAAAACGCTGGACGCTGAACCAACAGAATGCTGACATCAGGGAATTCATTGCCCAGATCGCCAATATCACGGGTGACACTTTCGTCATCGACCCCCGCATCAAGGGCGGGAATACCGTTTCGGTCATCTCATCCACTCCCATGGACAAGGACCAGATTTACGACATCTTTCTCGAGGTTTTGAGCGCCAACGGTTACGCAGTTATCCCGAAAGGCAATGCCAAAAGCATTATTCCAACGACCACGGCCAAAACCGCCGGTACCGCGCCAGATACCGCAAAAAAGCCTGACAATGCCACCATGGTGACACGCGTACTGGATCTGCACAGTGTCTCTGCGGTTGAAGTCATTCCTATTATCCGGCCATTAATCGCACAATATGGTCATGCCGCCGCATCGTCATCCGGCAATGCGGTAGTGATTAGCGATTTAGCCGACAATGTTGAACGTATCACCCATCTGGTTAAGGATCTGGACGACGCCAGCGACAATGATTACGAAGTCATCAAGCTCGAACACGCCTGGGTCGGTGATGTCAGCAAAATCATTCAGGACACACTATCAAGTAACAAGGGACCTCTACCCAGCAGCCTTCAGGTTATTGCCGATGAGCGCAGTAACAGGCTGGTTATCAAGGGTAATGCCAACAAGCGCGCACGGGTCAGAAAACTCGTTCACACATTAGACGAACAGGGAATCCGAACATCCTCAACGCGGGTGATATTCCTCCGCTATGCCGACGCCAAGAATCTCGCGGAGATTCTCAGCGAAGCATCCCAGTCCATTAAAGAGGGAAATACAGGTTCCCAATCTGGCAGCAACAGCTCAAGGCCCTCCGGTGTACCATCAGCCCCGACCAGTCAGGGCAGCAGTTCACGGAGCAGCAACAAGGGGCTGGCCGGCAATATCTTCATCAAAGCAGATGAAACAACCAACGCGCTGGTTATGATCGCTGACCCAAACACGTTGAAAGAACTCGAAACCCTTGTCAGGCAGCTGGATGTTCGCAGAGCTCAAGTGTTAATTGAAGCAGCCATTGTCGAAGTATCAGGCGACGTTAATGATGCACTGGGTATCCAATGGGGTATTGGCGGAAAAAACACTTACTCCAGCAATACAGCAAACCCTGTTTCCGTAGTCGGGGCCCCTTTACCCACGATCAGTATTGGTACCGTGGCACTGAGAAACAGCAATTTCGGCGTACTCGTTAACGCACTGAGTAGTCGAACCAAAACCAACTTGCTCTCCACGCCCAGTATGATAACACTCGACAATGAAGAAGCTGAGTTCGTCGTCGGCCAAGAGGTGCCTTTCCAAACGGGATCTTACACCAGTGGTGGCGATTCAAGCACCAACCCATTCACAACAACAGAGAGAAAGCCCGTTGGCCTGACACTCAAGGTTACACCTCACATCGGTGACGGAGAATCTTTACGCTTAGAAATCGAACAGGAAATATCTAACTTACTGGATAACACATCCACTCTGACACAAAGTGGTGACCCCATAACCAGTCAACGAAAAATCAAGGCCACGATTATCGTAGATGATGGTAACACTGTCATTCTGGGCGGCCTGCTACAAGACGATGTCCAGAAAGGCTCATCCAAAGTCCCCTTTCTGGGTGACATTCCCTTACTTGGCGGTTTATTTACCAACAAAACAGATAAACGCACCAAGAAAAACCTGATGCTTTTCATCAAGCCGAGCATCATGAGAACGCCCGAGTCACTGACAAACGCAACCAACCGCAAGTACTCAACCCTGAAGTTGATTCATGACGGTAAAGCCTCATCCCCTGTTAGTGGCAGCATGCCTGATACGGCAGCCAAACTATTTGAATTACGTCTAAAGAATTAACGCTCAATAAGCTTTGCTCGGGAGCAAGGGGATTCCCTGCTCCCGGCTAGACCCAACTACACGGCACACATCAACCCAAGACCGAATACCATGAAGACACGACCCGTCATAGGGGGCAAACCCGTCAAATCCTTTTGACCGCTAAACAACAAGCGAAGTGGCCAATACAGGCAGATAACCGATGGCAGAAGCCATATTGGCTCTTGGATATAATCAAAGGCTGCCAGCCACACAACTACAACAAACAGCATAAGGAACAGGATTAGATAAAGCGACCGACCCACTGCAAACCCACAGCGCACAGTGAATGTATTGATACGGCGCCGAGTGTCATCTTCCACATCTCGCAGTTCATTGGCCAAAAGCACCAGACTCGACAAAATGGACAAAGGTAACGCCAGTAGTAAAACACAGAATGACCAGTCACCACTGACAGCCATATAGGCACCTTCCACCATCAACAGCCCTGAAAAAACGAAGACAGCGACCAGCCCAAGGCCCCGCTCTTTAAGGTTGACCGGTTCAGCCGTATAAAAATACCCGCCAGCCACACCGAGCAGACCAATCAATAGAAGCAACCACCCTGTATGACTCACCAAGTAAAGCCCAAGCAAACAAGCCACAATAGCAAGAAGCATGGCACACAGAGCATTCATGCGGATCTGATGCATGACATGTTTGGCTAACGTAGTTGTTTGACGCCGCCAAAAACCAAGATCTGCATAATCATTAAACAGATTAGTGGCGGCCTGTAACAGCACACCTGCCACCATCACCAAAATGGCTCGTAGCAATTGGCCTTCACCCGACTTATAGGCGAGGGTAACGCCTAGACCGCACGTCATCAGCGCCACACTGAAAGAAAAAGGCCTTAACGCCCTAAAAAAACGATACTTCTGCGGATATTCAGTGGCTTGCGGCATGCCTGTCAACCTGTTATCAACCCGGTGGCGAAGCATAGAGGATTCACAGTTATTGGGCTATTCGTTAAGAAACCTATAAAAAAACCGCAGGCGTTTATAGCCTGCGGTTTTTCCTTTCGACTGACGGGTTTAGAGTTCTTTCAGCATATCTTCAGGGCTTTGATAATCAAGGTTCTGCGCTTCAGCCACACTCTCGCAGGTGACAATACCCTTGCAGACATTTAAGCCATTGAGCAGGTGTCGATTCTCTTCCATCGCTTTCCGTGGCCCCTTATCTGCCAGCTGTAGGACGAACGGAATCGTTGCGTTATTCAACGCGATGGTAGAGGTGCGCGCAACAGCACCGGGCATATTAGCAACACAGTAATGCACGACATCATCAACAACATAGGTGGGCTCTGCATGCGTCGTGGCATGAGAGGTTTCGCAACATCCCCCTTGGTCGATCGCTACGTCGACAATGGCGGCACCAGGCTTCATGGAACGAATCATCTCACGCGTAATCAGCTTCGGTGCAGCAGCCCCGGGGATCAGTACACCGCCCACCACAAGATCGGCCTCAGCGACATACTCTTCAATCGCCTGAGAGGTAGAGAAAACAGTCTTGATACGATTGCCAAACTGCTGATTTAATCGGCGAAGCACATCCAATGAACGGTCAAGTAATGTAACATTAGCGCCCATACCGACTGCCATCAGGGTTGCGTTATACCCAACAACACCGCCCCCGATGACAACAACATTCGCAGGTTCAACCCCCGGTACGCCTCCCATCAACACACCACGACCACCCATCGCCTTTTCCAGACAATGTGCACCTGCCTGAATAGACATACGACCTGCCACTTCTGACATCGGCGCCAGCAATGGTAAACGACCGGCATCGTCTGTCACGGTCTCATAGGCAATACAGGTGGAGCCAGAAGCAATCAAATCATTGGTCTGGGGGACATCTGGTGCCAAGTGCAAATAGGTGAACAGTGTCTGTTCAGGGCGAAGCATCTTACGCTCAATCGACTGAGGCTCCTTGACCTTGACAATCATTTCAGCCCGAGCAAATACTTCCTCTGCGGTAGAGACGATCTCTGCACCGGCGGCTAAATATGCATCATTGTCAAACCCAATAGCGGCTCCGGCATTATTCTCAACAATGACAGAATGCCCTCTCCCTACCAGCTCTTTTACAGCTGCAGGAATCAAACCGACGCGATACTCATGATTCTTGATTTCAGCGGGTACACCTACCAGCATGTTCCACTCCTTTCTTGTTTTATCCCAGTTCTTATAGCTAAGTATAATCACCTAAGACAATTTATTGTCACTGTATTTATAGCTTTAGACAGCGTTATTCACTATTTTGATATCTTTTTTGGCAATAAAAAAGGGCACTTATATAGCGCCCTTTTTTTATAAAGCATTCTGTTTTACCAACCGGTAATTTCCTTCAAGGCCTTTCCGATATCAGCGAGGCTTCGAACTGTCTTGACTCCGGCATCATTCAAGGCTGCAAATTTCTCATCGGCAGTACCTTTCCCACCCGAGATAATCGCACCCGCATGCCCCATACGCTTTCCTGGTGGCGCAGTGACACCGGCAATATAAGACACAACAGGCTTGCTCACATGATCCTTGATATAAGCTGCCGCCTCTTCTTCAGCAGTACCACCAATCTCGCCAATCATCACAATGGCTTCTGTACTGTCATCAGCTTCAAAGAGGGCAAGAATATCAATAAAGTTTGAGCCCGGAATGGGGTCGCCACCAATACCGACGCAGGTTGACTGACCAAAACCATAGTCAGTTGTTTGCTTGACCGCTTCATAGGTCAGGGTGCCGGAACGGGACACAATACCGACTTTGCCAGGCTTATGAATGTGTTCTGGCATGATACCAATCTTGCACTCACCCGGCGTAATAACACCCGGACAATTCGGGCCAATCAACCTAACACCCAGTTCATCACACTTGATCTTACATTCCAGCATATCCAGTGTCGGAATACCTTCCGTAATGCAGACGATCAACTGAATCCCAGCATCTGCGGCTTCCAGTATTGAGTCTTTACAGAAGGGAGCCGGCACATAAATCACAGATGCTTCTGCACCGGTTTGTTCCACGGCTTCACGAACAGTATCAAAGACCGGCAATCCCAGATGTGTCTGGCCGCCCTTGCCTGGCGTTACACCACCAACCATCTTCGTACCGTAATCGATGGCCTGCTCAGAGTGGAATGTTCCCTGGGAACCCGTGAAGCCCTGACAGATGACGCGGGTCTCTTTATTGATGAGAATGCTCATTTGCCCCCCTCCGCAGCTTTCACCACCTGCTCTGCAGCTTCTGTGAGACTGTTAGCTGCAATGATATCCAGACCACTGTCTGCCAGTGTCTTGGCCCCCAACTCTGCGTTATTGCCTTCAAGCCGAACCACAACCGGCACATTCACACCCACTTCCTTAACTGCGCCAATGATGCCTTCAGCAATCAAATCACAACGCACGATACCACCAAAGATATTTACCAGAACAGCCTTCACACTGTCATCCGACAAAATAATCTTGAAGGCCTCAGAAACCCGCTCTTTGGTTGCACCGCCGCCAACATCCAGGAAGTTAGCCGGCTGCCCGCCGTGCAGCTTAATGATATCCATGGTTCCCATGGCAAGGCCTGCACCGTTCACCATGCAGCCAATATTGCCATCCAACGCAACATAGTTGAGCTCCCACTGGGCAGCATGCGCTTCTCGAGGATCATCCTGGGAAGGGTCATGCATGGATTTCAGCTTTGTCTGACGGTAAAGCGCATTACTGTCGATATTGATTTTTCCATCCAGACAAAGCAATTCGCCGTCTTCCGTAATCACCAGAGGGTTAATCTCAAGCAATGCCAGGTCATAATCCGTGAACAGTTTTGCCAGACCCAGAAAAATTTTGGTGAATTGTTTAACCTGAGCAGCATTCAAGCCCAGTTTGAAAGCCAGCTCACGTGCCTGATAAGGCTGTGCTCCCGCCAGAGGATCAATCGTCGCCTTGAGAATTTTGGCAGGTGTTTCTTCTGCTACTTTTTCAATCTCAACGCCGCCTTCCGTGGAAGCCATAAAGACCACGCGGCGCGTTGACCGATCAATGACTGCACCAAGGTATAATTCATTGGCAATGGCAGTACAGGATTCCACCAGAATACAGCTGACCGGCTGACCGCGTTCATCTGTTTGATAGGTCACCAGACGGTTGCCCAGCCACTGCTCAGCAAAAGCACGAATCTCTTCCTTGCTTTTAACCAATTTGACACCGCCGGCCTTACCACGCCCCCCAGCGTGGACTTGCGCCTTCACCACCCAGTGATCTCCACCGACTTTATCCGCCGCTGCAACCGCTTCCTCAGGAGTTTTGCAGGCAAAACCCACGGATACGGGCAGACCATACTCCTTGAAGAGCTGTTTGGCCTGGTATTCGTGCAAGTTCATGCTATTGACCCTTCCCTCATCTCAGATGATTCGGTTTTTTATTACTCGTTATGGCAGGCCCTGGAAGCCCTACCCTTTGACTTCTGGAACAAATAAACACGCTGGCTATTCTTGTTTTTGAGCTGGCGGGCGACAAGGCCCGCCATGGTTCGATCAGGTGAGAGTCTCACCCTGCAGATTATTTACGCTTGCGGTTAGCGATATGAATGGCATGCCCATCAACAGCCAATGCCGCTTCATGCAACGCTTCACTGACGGTTGGATGCGAGAACATGGTCAATGCCAGATCCTCAGAGCTGGCCGCGAACTCCATCGCAATGGCACCCTGCTGCACAAGTTCGGCTGCAGCGGGACCAATCACGTGAACACCCAAGATACGATCAGTTTTCTTGTCAGCAATCACCTTGACGAAACCATCGGTATCGTTTGATGCCATTGCGCGGCCACTGGCAGCAAATGGGAAGGTACCCACTTTATACTCTTCAGCACCAGCCTTGACCTCTTCTTCCGTTTTACCAACCCATGCGATTTCCGGATGGGTATAGATCACTGAAGGCACCAGATCATAGTTAACCTGTGCGGGCTGACTAGCAATGAGCTCAGCAACCATAACACCTTCTTCGGAGCCCTTGTGGGCAAGCATCGGACCGCGAACAACATCACCAATTGCATAAACGCCCGGAACATCAGTCCTGCACTGCTCATCAACAAAGATGAAACCGCGCTCATCCAGATTCACGCCGGAATCAGGTGCAATCAGGTTTTCAGTCAATGGCCGACGCCCAACGGCAACAATCAGCTTGTCGAAGATCTGTGAATGCTCTTCGCCACTCTGATCAATATATTTCACAGTGACTTCTTTGCCATTCACTTCGGAACCCGTGACACGGGCACCCAAACGGATATCCAACCCCTGCTTCTTGAAGATCTTGGCTGCGTCCTTGGCAATCTGCTGGTCTGCAGTCGCCAGGAAACGGTCCTGAGCTTCCAACACTGTCACTTCGGCACCCAGACGCGCCCAGACACTACCTAACTCAAGACCAATAACACCCGCACCGATAACGCCCAAACGGGCAGGTACCTGCTGGAATTCCAGCGCCCCTGTAGAGTCAACAATGATGTCAGCATTCAACGGTGTGGGAGGAATTTCCACGGGTACTGAACCTGTTGCAATGACAACATTTTCGGTATCCAGAACCTGACTGGAGCCATCAGCTGCAGTCACATTCACCTGCTTACCGGACAGTACGGTACCGGTTCCCTGAATCAGCGTCACCCCATTCGCCTTAAACAGGCCGCCTACGCCTTGGGTCAGATTACCAACAATCTTGTCCTTGCGCTTGATCATGGCAGGAACATCAATACCGACCTCACCGGTCGTGATACCATGAACATCGAAGTGCTTTTTAGCTTCGTAATATTTGTAGGAGCTGTCGAGCAACGCCTTAGAGGGAATACAACCAACATTCAGGCAAGTACCGCCCAGTTTGGCTTTTCCCTTTTCATCTACCCACTTTTCGATACAGGCCGTTTTCAGGCCCAGCTGGGCTGCACGGATGGCACAGACATAACCTGCAGGTCCTGAGCCTATTACCACCACGTCGTATTTTTCAGCCATATCGCTTTCCCGGATTCAAAACAATTATCTGGGGACAGTACAAGCCGCCCCCTGTCGAAAACAAATCAGACATCCAGCAGCATACGTGCAGGATCTTCCAACAATTCCTTCACTGTGACCAGAAAGCGTACAGCTTCCTTGCCATCCAGCAAACGGTGATCATAGGAAAGTGCAAGATACATCATGGGCAGTACAACCACCTCACCATTGACCGCCATCGGGCGCTCCTGAATCTTGTGCATTCCGAGTATCGCCGATTGTGGCGGGTTCAGAATCGGTGTTGAAAGCAGTGATCCAAATACACCACCATTGGATATCGTGAAGGTTCCCCCCGTCATCTCCTCAATGGAGAGTTTTCCTTCCTTGGCTTTTTCACCGAATTCCCTGATTGTTAATTCAACATCAGCGAGACTCATATCCTCAGCATTGCGAAGCACCGGCACTACCAGCCCGCGATCACTGGATACGGCAACACCAACATCCTGATAGCCATGATAAACGATATCATTCCCATCTATAGACGCATTTGCCACAGGATAACGCTTCAACGCTTCTACGCAGGCTTTCAAGAAAAAGGACATGAAACCCATTTTGACATTGTGTCGTTTTTCAAAAAGATCCTTGTATTCGCGACGCAGATCCATGATCGGCTTCATGTTTACTTCATTAAACGTGGTCAACATCGCGGCTGATTGCTGCGCTTCCACCAAACGCTCAGCAATACGGGCTCTCAAACGGGTCATCGGGACACGTTTTTCGACGCGATCACCACCAAAAACCGGCGCAATGGCTTCAGACGCAGGTGCTTTGGCAACACTAGCAGCAGGCGCATTGCTCACGGTTTTGGCAGCAGCGGCGGCCGCACCGGATTCAACATAGTTGAGCACGTCTTCTTTGGTGACGCGACCGCCCTTACCGGTCCCTGCCACTACACCATGATCAATGCCATGTTCATCGGCCATGCGTCGGGCTGCAGGGCTCAGAGGCGCAGCGCCGCCAGACTGAGCCGTCGCTGGTTGAGGTTCAGTGGTTGCCACATCGGCTGTCGCAGGCTGAATAACACCGCCTTCACCTTCTTCAAAAATGCCAATCAACTCTTCACTGAGAACCGTATCCCCCTCGGCTTTAAGCACCTCTTTGAGGAAGCCGTCAGCGGGGGCTACGATTTCGAGAACAACCTTATCGGTCTCAATATCTGCAAGCAGCTCATCGCGGGCACAGGCCTCACCCGGCTGCTTATGCCAACTGGCAACAGTACCGTCAGCCACAGATTCCGGAAAGGTAGGTGCTTTGATTTCAATGGCCATGTCGATTTAGTTCCTTGAGCGATTCTGTTTCAGTACTGCTTCAATTGAGACCCAGTGCATCCGCTACCAGTTTCTGCTGTTGCTCTACATGAATGGACATGTAGCCACAAGCCGGTGCCGCGGATGCTTCACGCCCAGCATACTGCAGTTGCAACTGTTTATTGCTGTGCTGAGCAATGGCACGGTGCATATGGTGCTGACTGCAGTACCAGGCTCCCTGGTTCATAGGCTCTTCCTGACACCAGACAATAGAGGTCAGGTTAGGATAATTAGCAATCAACTCATCCAGATCTTCCTGAGGGAATGGATAGAGTTGCTCAATCCGAATGATGGCGACGTGATCCAGAGATTCAGCACGACGCTTCTCAAGCAAATCGTAATAGACCTTGCCACTGCACATAACGAGTCGTGTGACTGCAGCTTTTTCATGTGCATCAATCTCAGGAATCAACGTCTGGAATGACCCATCAGCCAGTTCTTCGAGTGAAGATATGGCCAGTTTATGACGCAGCAGACTTTTCGGCGTAAAACCAACGAGTGGTTTACGCAAGGGCCTCAGCACCTGTCTGCGTAACATATGGAAAACCTGGGCAGGTGTTGTAGGCACACATACCTGAATATTATGTTCCGCACAAAGCTGAAGGAAACGCTCAAGCCGGGCAGATGAGTGCTCTGGCCCTTGCCCTTCATAACCATGCGGCAACAACATCGTCAGACCGCATAAACGACCCCACTTATGCTCTCCACTGGCAATAAACTGGTCAATCACAACCTGTGCGCCATTGGCAAAATCACCAAACTGCGCCTCCCAAATCACCAACGCATTGGGCATAGTCGTAGCGTAGCCATACTCAAAGGCTAAAACTGCCTCTTCGGACAGCACTGAGTCATAAATCTGGAGCTGGGGCTGCCCTTCGGCTAAATGAGCAAGCGGTACCCAGGTAGAACCATCTTTCTGATTATGTAATACCGCATGGCGGTGGGAAAAGGTGCCACGGCCTACATCCTGACCGGTAATTCGAATTGCATGCCCTTCTTTGAGCAGGCTGCCATAGGCCAATGTCTCAGCCATACCCCAGTTGATAGGTAGTGCACCGGCAGCCATCTTCCTGCGGTCATCAAGAATCTTACCTACCTGTCTCTGGGCGACAAAGCCTTCGGGAGTATCACAGACTTTCTGGCCCAGCTCCTGAAGAATGCCAAGTGCAACCCGGGTATCATGTCTGGCAGTCCACTCATGTCCGAGATAGGGAGCCCAATCAACATAAAGTTCTTTATTGGGTTCTTTAACCAGACTCTTGGCGACATGCAAACCGCTCTCAAGTGCATTCCGATAGTCATCGACCAGCTTTTTATCCTGCACTTCTGTCAAGACATTCTGAGCGAGCAAATTCTCTGCATAGAGGGTACGCGTCGTTTTTTGTTCCTTGATTTTCTGGTACATCATCGGCTGCGTACCGGAGGGTTCATCAGCCTCGTTATGCCCACGACGACGGTAACAGACCAGATCAATGACGATGTCCTGCTTAAACTCCATGCGATAATCCATGGCCAGCTTCGTGGCAAACACCACCGCTTCAGGATCATCACCATTTACATGCAAAATGGGCGCACCCACGATTTTTGCAACGTCAGTACCATACTCTGTGGAACGTGCATCATCACGCCGGCTGGTGGTGAAACCAACCTGATTATTCACAATAATATGAACCGTTCCGCCTGTGCCATATGCCCGAGTCTGGGACAGCTGAAAGGTTTCCATGACAACACCCTGCCCTGCGAAAGCAGCGTCACCATGCAGTGAAATCGGAACAACGGAATGTCGCTTGGCATCACTTCTGCGATCCTGCCTCGCCCGAACAGAACCTTCAACAACAGGGCTTACTATTTCCAGGTGTGATGGATTAAATGCAAGAGCAAGATGAACCTCTCCACCGGGAGTCATAACATTGGAAGAGAACCCTTGGTGATACTTAACATCACCTGATCCATTCTCGGCTATTTTTTTCCCTTCAAACTCTTCAAACAGTTCTGAAGGATTTTTCCCCAGGATGTTGACCAGTACATTCAGACGACCGCGGTGCGCCATACCGAGCACAATTTCACTTGCCCCATACGTTCCTGCTCGTTGAATCAACTCATCCAGCATAGGTATCAGTGATTCGCCACCTTCAAGGCCAAAACGTTTGGTTCCGGGGTATTTGGTACCAAGGTATTTCTCTAACCCTTCTGCAGCCGTTAACCGCTCCAGCAAATGGTGTTTGGCATCGACCCCAATAGCAGGACTGGACTGCACACTTTCCAGGCGCTGCTGGAACCACCGACGCTGCTGCGTATCGACAATATGCATGAACTCAGCGCCAATGCTGCCACAATAAGTCCGTTGCAAAAGTTGAACAATCTCACCCAGAGAGGCTTCTTCTTTACCGATAAACAGAGAACCCGTTTGAAAATCGGTATTCAGATCTGCTTCACTCAAGCCGTGATGCTCAAGTGCAAGATCTGGCACGACTTCTCGCCCCATAATCCCCAAAGGGTCAATAGTGGCATTTTGATGGCCACGCACCCGATAGGCACTGATCAGACGTAAAACCAGAACCTGCTTCTTTTCATGTTCACTGCTGACAGCACCCGCCCCAACCGACTGCTGACGGGATTTATTGCGGGCTAAGAGAAGGAAATTATCGCGTATGGCAGAATGAGGGACATCAGCACTCTGGGAATCAGCAACCTGAGGTAGCCGCGAAAAATAATCGCGCCATTCCTCCGGCACAGTATTGGGATCGCGGAGATAACTTTCGTACAGTTCCTCTACGTATGCAGCGTTTCCCCCGGATATATGAGCTGTGCCCCACATCCGCTGCATCACACCTTCTTGCATTATCCTGTAACCCCACTCAATTGGGTCACTATCTGATGTCGAAACCGGAGAGTACTAGCGCAGTGAAAGCCTCGGGTAATAATTTGCTTAAGCTGCTGTTCCCCACAGATAGTCCGGGTGTCACCCGGCCGCCCCTGCTGGTTAAAACCGTTACTGGCTGACAAAACGATCCTTCCGTCACAACAACGGAAAAGAACACCTGATATTAAGACAGCCCCTTGGATAGACGCTTTTTTGAGCGATTATCCAGACAAAATTCAGCCGGATAAATATAACAATCCGAACTGTACGAATCCACGAACTAATTATAGATGTTATTAAAGTTGGTGATAACTGATCATTTACAAAATACAACAATCAGACTGGCCGTCTCTCAGCGCCTATTATTTGACAGGGCTCCTAACAGGAGCCCTTGAGTCAGGTGCCACTCCTCAGCAGCATATCCCTGATATGACCAATGGCCCTTGTTGGATTCAACCCTTTTGGACAAACGCTGACACAATTCATAATCCCCCTGCAGCGGAAGACGCTGAACGGATCATCCAATGCCGACAGACGCTCCTGAGTTGCCGTATCACGACTATCAGCAAGGAATCGATACGCCTGAAGCAATCCAGCCGGACCGACAAACTTGTCAGGATTCCACCAGAATGAAGGGCAAGATGTCGAGCAACATGCACATAGAATGCACTCATACAGACCATCCAGCTTACTACGCTCTTCAGGCGATTGAAGCCGCTCTATGGCAGGCGGCGACGTATCATTAATCAGATAGGGCTTCATCTTTTCATACTGCTTGTAGAAAAGACTCATATCTACGACCAAATCGCGAATCACCGGTAAACCGGGAAGCGGCCTTAACACCAGCTTCCCTTTTCGGACGGCTTCGGACAACGGCGTAACACACGCTAGCCCATTCGTGCCACTGATATTCATTCCATCCGAGCCACAGACCCCTTCTCGGCACGAACGTCGATAAGACAAGCCCGAATCTTGCTCTTTCAGCAGATTCAGGACATCAAGCACCATCAAATCCTTACCTTCAGGAACTTCAAGTTTGAAATCCTGCATATAAGGCGCATTATCCGTCTCAGGATTATAGCGATACACACTTACATTCAGCGTCATAATATTCCCCCATCACCTTAGTATGTACGAATTTTCGGCGGGAACGGCTCCATGGTTTTCGGAGCGAAGTTCACATCCCGCTTGCCAATCCGCTTATCGGCAGGGAAATAAATGGAATGCTTGAGCCAGTTATCATCATCGCGCTCCTGGAAATCGTTTCGAGCATGCGCTCCACGAGACTCCTTCCGCTCTTCCGCTGCAACAGCTGTTGCATAAGCGACCTCATAGAGGTTTTCAAGCTCAAGCGCCTCAATACGTGCCGTATTGAAAGCCTGACTCTTATCCTCAAGATGCAGATTCTGGAGTCGCTGACCAATCTCATCCAGCAGCCCCAAACCTTTCTGCATGCTTTCACCTTCGCGGAACACCCCGAAATAAAGCTGCATGGTATTCTGCAGATCTTTACGGACCGCCGCGACACTTTCGCCGGCAGTACTGGCATTTAAGCGATTCAGACGCGCCATCGCCTGATCTAGATCTGTATCACTGGCATCCATACTGTCAAAGCCTTCCTTCAGACTTTGCTCAATCTGCAAGCCAGCAGCACGACCGAAGACCACCAGATCCAGCAGCGAGTTTCCACCCAGGCGGTTAGCGCCATGAACAGATACACAAGCGGCCTCACCACACGCATACAGCCCATCAACAACGATATCTTGGCCATCGACTGTTTGCGTGAGCGCCTGCCCACCAATATTGGTTGGCAAACCACCCATCATATAGTGACACGTGGGAACAACAGGAATCGGCGCCTTGACGGGATCGACATGCGCAAATGTGCGTGAAAGCTCACAAATACCAGGCAACCTGAGATTCAAAGTTTCCTCACCCAGGTGATCCAACTTGAGAAGTACATGATCCTTGTTGGGACCACAACCGCGCCCTTCAAGAATCTCAATAACCATGGAACGAGCTACCACATCACGACCCGCAAGATCCTTGGCATTAGGTGCGTAGCGCTCCATGAAGCGCTCACCCTCACTGTTAATCAAGTAACCGCCTTCACCACGACATCCTTCCGTGACCAGCGTGCCTGCACCATGAATACCGGTCGGATGGAACTGCCACATCTCCATATCCTGGACAGGGAATCCTGCACGCAGTGCCATACCGACACCATCACCAGTATTAATCAGCGCATTCGTGGTGGACTGGTAGATACGACCAGCACCACCGGTAGCAAGCACTGTTGCCTTTGCTTTGATATAGACGGTTTCACCGGTCTCAATACAAATGGCAACAACACCAACAACCTGACCTAGCTGATTCTTCACAAGATCAACGGCATACCATTCGTTAAAGAACGTGGTACCACCCTTGAGATTCGCCTGATACAACGTATGCAACAGGGCGTGGCCGGTACGGTCTGCAGCGGCACAGGTTCTGGCCGCCTGTCCGCCTTTACCAAAATCCTTAGACTGACCACCAAAAGGACGCTGGTAAATACGACCAGTTTCTGTGCGAGAGAATGGCAGTCCCATGTGCTCCAACTCAAAAACAGCCTGCGGACCAACAGAGCACATATACTCAATGGCATCCTGATCGCCAATGTAGTCTGACCCCTTAACGGTGTCATACATATGCCAGCGCCAGTCATCATTAGGATCAGAGCTGGCAATCGCGCAGGTTATACCACCCTGAGCAGAAACAGTATGTGAACGCGTGGGGAAAACCTTGGTGACACAGGCGGTTCTCAATCCTGATTCAGTCAACTGAAGTGCCGCACGCAGGCCAGCACCGCCGCCACCGACCACAATGGCATCAAAAGACAGAGTTCGTATTCCGGTCATAAATCATAGCCCCCACAAGATCTGGATGCCCCAGACCACATAGCTAAACATCGCAACACCACAAATCGCCTGAAAAGAGAACCTGACAGGCAACGCCTTGTTACCCAGCGCTTTTTCTGTCAAATAGTCCGTCGAAATCGTCCACATACCCACCCAGGCATGCGCACCCAGCGCCAGCAGCGCCATCATGGTAAACACCCGCATCCAGGTCTGCTGAAAAAGCCCACTCCACTGCTCAAAGGCCAGACCAGGATTAACCACGAGGTAAATCGTCAAGAACACGAAATAGGCCGCCAGCACAATGGCAGTAACACGCTGCACCATCCAATCGTACAACCCACTCCGAGAAAGATTTGTAATATTGGTTACCATACCCACACCCCCGCAAGAACAATCAGAGCGGCAGAAACCGCAATGGTCAGCTTGGCGCCCACTACTCCAGAGGCCTTCCCTTCACCAATACCGACATCCATGAAGAGATGCTTCACACCAGCCACCAGGTGGTAGGCCAGCGCTGACAACACCCCCCAAGCGATAAATTTGGCTACCGGACTCTGTAGGCACTCCTTCAACTGATCAAAGCCTTCCTTTGAGCCAAGCGACAAATCAAGCCCGTATAGAAGAAAGGCGATGCCCACAAACAGGATGACACCCGAGATACGATGAAGAATTGAGGTATAGGCTGGCAACGGCAACCTTATAGTAGTTATATCGAGGTTGACTGGTCTTTTGCTATTCACGAGTGATCTACCTTAACTGGTCCGCCAAGGACATTTTTTTTGCTGGATTTGAGTGCGTGATCTGAAGAGGGCAGTCACTTGCCAGCATCCCACACCTAAGTACCGACTACCCAAGGCTTACGGCCTCGCAGTATAGACATCTCGGTTTTTAATTACAACGACTTAGCCCCTTGCATACTGACCATAACCCTAGGTTATCAAAGGCAAAAATACCTGCACCACAACAAGTCACGCACACACCGAAACGCCCAATCGCGGCGCGCTATTTATGCGTAAAAATCAGCACGCCACAAACATTTATTTAAGTATATTCTCTATTGACGCCAGCGTTTGACAAAAACTTTTATGTCTCTATAGTTGAGCCGACTTCACAATAATGAACCCTGATCGGTGTGATCATCATTGAGACAAAACGGCAAGGGTTCTCTATAAACAATAGCCAAGAACAGCATGATAGGAGGCCAGATGGCTGAGAAGCTTGCGCGGCTGACCATTGAAGGTTCTGATCTCTCTCTGGAGTTACCCGTTCTTAGCGGAACTGCAGGACCAGATGTTATTGATGTCCGGGGACTGACCAGCAATGGTTACTTTACCTATGACCCGGGCTTTGTATCCACCGCATCCTGCGAATCCAAAATCACCTACATCGACGGTGAAAAAGGTGTTTTGCTCCATCGTGGCTATCCGATAGAACAACTTGCAGAACATTCCGATTTTCTTGAAGTTTGCTATCTCCTCCTTTACGGAGAGTTACCAGACGCCAAAAGTAAAGAGACCTTCAGCACAACCATCCTGCGCCACACCATGGTTCACGAACAAATGGTTGAACTACTGAAAGGTTTCCGCCGTGATGCCCATCCGATGGCCATCATGTGCGGCCTTGTCGGCGCACTGGCTTCCTTCTACCACGACTACCTGGACATCACGAACGAACGACACCGTGAAATCACAGCGTATCGTCTGGTTTCCAAAATGCCGACGTTAGCGGCCATGGCCTATAAATTCTCCATTGGCCAGCCCTTCACGTATCCGAGGAACGATCTCGGTTATGGCGGCAACTTCCTGCACATGATGTTTGCGACCCCGTGCGAGGAATATCATGTAAGCCCCGTACTGGCTCGCGCTATGGATCGCATCTTCCTGCTGCATGCTGACCATGAACAGAATGCATCCACTTCAACTGTTCGTTTGGCAGGCTCCAGCGGCGCCAATCCGTTTGCGTGTATTGCTGCGGGCATTGCTGCTCTGTGGGGGCCTGCCCACGGCGGTGCGAACGAATCTGTACTCAAGATGCTCGATGAAATCGGTGACGAGAAGAATATCGATCAGTTCATCGACAAGGCCAAAGACAAAGACGATCCTTTCCGCCTGATGGGCTTTGGCCACAGGGTTTATAAGAACTTCGACCCTCGCGCCAAGGTAATGAAAGAAACCTGCGATGAAGTCCTGAACGAACTGGGGCTGGGTGACGATCCGATGTTCAAGATCGCCAAACGTCTGGAAAAGATTGCCTTGGAAGATGAATACTTCATCAGCAAGAAACTTTATCCCAACGTCGATTTCTACTCCGGCATTATTCTGAAGGCACTGGGCATTCCTACGGAGATGTTCACGGTTATCTTCGCTATTGGCCGAACTCCTGGCTGGATCGCCCACTGGCATGAGATGATCAGCGGCACCTATCGTATTGGCCGACCACGTCAGCTGTATACCGGCCCGACCGCACGTGATTATCCTCCCATTGATGAACGTTAATTCCGTTTCCTCTCAATAATACAAGAAGCGCCACACAACACTGTGGCACTTCTCTTTCCTAGCACACGTCTTCGCCTCATCACATTTTATACGTTGAGCACACACTTTCCTGCTACATTAAGCCGATATAACACAGGCAATTTGAGCGATAGGAAAACCCCATGGAATGGCTGGCAGACCCACAAGCGTGGATTTCACTGATCACGCTTGTTGCCCTTGAAATTGTTCTTGGTATCGACAACATCATCTTCATCAGCATACTTGCTGGCCGACTCCCCGAACATCAACGACAAAAAGCCCGAACCATTGGCCTAATACTCGCTATGTGTACACGGGTACTTTTGTTACTGTCCATCGCTTGGGTAATGCGACTGACGAACCCTCTCTTCAGCATTCTTGACCAGGAGATATCCGGCAGAGACCTGATTCTCATTGGTGGCGGGCTATTCCTATTGGCCAAAAGCACCCATGAAATTCACAGTGCCATGGAGCACGACAGCAGTAATGTCGTACAAACTGCACTATCGGGCTTCTTGATGGTACTGGTTCAAATCGCGATTTTGGACATCGTATTCTCTCTCGACTCCGTCATCACCGCGGTAGGCATGGCGGATCATGTGCCGGTTATGGTCATTGCGATTGTCATTGCCGTACTGGTCATGCTGTTTGCCGCCAAGCCCATTGGTGAGTTTGTCGATAAACATCCCACCCTGAAAATGCTGGCACTCAGCTTTCTGATTCTGGTGGGCGTATCGCTGATCGGTGAAGGACTGTCGCTCCACATCCCAAAAGGGTACATCTATTTCGCCATGGCCTTTTCTCTCTGCGTCGAAATAATTAACATAAAAGTTCATCGACGCAGGTCTGCGACCCGTTCTGCAGGAGGATAGCGTCGTATACCAATAAGACAGGATTGACCATGCCAACCACTGCCCTTACACGGCTGCTACTGATTATCGTTGCTTTAGCAGCCATTGCTGCGGGTGCCTATACGTTTCAGCAGATGAATCAAACACCACAACAACCCACAACCTATAACCGCGTTCCCGTTTTCACCCTGGGTAATCATCTCGGCCAACAGATCACTGAGCAGTCTCTGGAAGGTCAATGGACACTGTTATTCCTCGGCTACACGTTTTGCCCCGACGTCTGCCCGACCACGCTTTCCCTGCTTAACCAGTTACATCAACAAATGCCTGCAGAACAACCACTCAATGTCTTGTTTGTCTCCGTTGACCCTGACAGAGACTCACCGGAACGCCTGAATGAGTATATCCGCTTTTTTAATGACGATTTTGCGGCCGCTACAGGGACAAGAAACCAAATAGACCAGCTGACCGGTAGCCTCTATCTGCCCTATCGCATTGGCGAACCTGACAGTAATGGTGTGTATCTGGTTGATCATGCGGGGGCACTAACACTGATCGGACCGGACCTCCAGGTATATAAATATTTCAATCCGCCTCACAGCGTCACAGATCTGACAGAGCAAATCAGCGCCATCCGGGATGCAGCCAACGGCTGAAGACCATGTCCACAGCTCGCTATACTCAAAGCATGGACAGCTTGCCAACAATCCATTGTGGCTAAATTGGCAAGCACTTTTCAGACACATGCAGTTTTCATGAATGCAGTAAGTCGCTATACAGGCTTCTATTTTGACGGTACCTGTTTTGATATTGCTATAAATAACGCAATATTAAGCTGGTCTTGCCCTTGCCAGTGCGATGAGGCTATTGTTATTCCGGAAGTACGAATCATCAGGCAAAAGGCAGGCACCTTGACCTGCCGCTGTCCTGGCTGTCATTGCCAATACTTAATCGAAATTACTTCTGCAAACCAGCCGATTCAGGCTGAGATTGTTCAAACCGACACTTACCATTAGCCATTCACTGACGCTAATAGTTGCCAAATTTCTGGAATACAGGAACCGCAATTAGTGCCCGCTTTGAGCACTCCAACCACAGACTCAGCGGATTCAAGCTTTTCTTGCTGAATAGTCGAAATAATCACCTTCTCACCCACTCCAAAGCAGGCGCAAACCTGACGTCCCTGACAACCCGCACTCTTACCGAGCTGTCCAGATAACAGCTGCCATTGAGGGGCAGCCAGACCCTGACCTTCAACAAAAACAGACTCAAGCCCGGCACGATCAATCAGAGATTCGTAGGTTTGCGATTCAAACAACATGGCTAGGCTAAGTTACCCCTTGTGGTTGGTAGCACCAATGTCCAATGATTTTCTCGAACATGCGTGCAGTCGTCAGCCTATGACGCTCTGTTAGAGCGCGCCGCCAAGCGAGGTAATGAGTCAT
>MUIA01000206.1 GCA_002084115.1 Oceanospirillales bacterium LUC14_002_19_P2
GATATTGTGGATTGTTGCTGCAATGCCTGGAATAAACTGTGTAGCGAGGCTGGACGGTTGTTCAGTTTATGCTCTCGCCAGTGGGCACTTATGCAGTAGTTAGAAAAGGCGATTGGTATAAGCAATAGATACGTAATGAAAGGGAGGGAATGGATTCCAGCATCCTGCCGGAATCCATGGTCGTTGGGCGAGACGGGGGGTTAAGCCATCAGGATTCTTTGGCTTGATACCCTTCATAGTCGTAATAACCCTGGCTGTAACCGTAGGCATCCTTCCGGGTCGGGTCGATCTTGTTCAGCACCACACCGGTCAACGGTGCCTGCGCCTGCAACAGACGACCTACTGTATTCTGGATCGCGCCGATCTGGGCGCGCCCTGCCTCAATCACGTACAGCAGGCCGTCACACAGGCGGGAGATCATCAGTGCATCACTGACGCTTTGCACCGGCGGGCAGTCGATCACCACATAATCGTAATCCTGCTTGAGGGATTCGATCAGTTGCGCGAAGGCATTGGTGGCCAACAGCTCCTGCGGATTAGGCGGTACCTGGCCACAGGGGATAATGTCGATGCCATCGCTGTGGTGCAGACAGTCCGCTTTCTCTGCCGTGCCTGCCAACAGGTTCGCCAGGCCAGCCGAGCCACCCTTGATGTCAAAACTCTTGCCGACGGTCGGACGACGCAGGTCGCAGTCAATCAGCAGGGTGTTGCCCAGCTGCCCCAATGAAAGCGCTAGGTTAGCGGCCGTGGAGGATATACCCTCACCCGGCATGGTGGAAGTGACCGCAAACAACCGGTGATCCTTGTCCAGTGCCGTCAGGTTCACACTGGTACGGATCGTACGGACTGCCTCACCAAAGCCGTGCTGGCTCTTATCGAGGAACAGTTTCTGCACTCTTCCATTGAACTCAGCCTCATTCAGCTTGGGCAATACTCCCAGCACCGGCAGGTTAAGCTTGTCTTCCACATCCCGCGTGCTGCGAATGGTGTTATTGAGCATTTCCAGCAGGAAGGCGACACCGCTCGAGAGCATCAGACCCAACAGCGCAGACAGTACAATAATCAGCTTCTTCTTGGTCTTGACCGGCACCTTTGGCGTAAAGGCTTTATCGACCATGCGTGCATTGGCGGTTTGCAGGTCACTGGTGGCGCTGGTTTCCTGGATGCGCTTGAAGAACGCATCATAGAGATCCTTGTTCGTGCGAACCTCACGCTCCAGCGCCCGCAGGCGGAACTGTTTGCGGTTGATCTGCTGCACCTGCTTCTTGGCAATCGCAACCGCCTCGTTCAGGCTCCGTTCGTTGGCCTTGTCGATCTCGTAATCACGCTGGACGCCTTCCACAATATTGCGGATCTGGTCACGAATATTCTGCTGAATACTCTGCAGTTCGCTGCGCGCAGAAATCATCTTCGGGTGCTTGGGCCCGTAACGGCGGGACATATCCATCACCTGCCGCTGCACCTTGGCCTCTTCCTGCTTCAACCCCTGGATCAGCGGATGCTCCAGCACGGCCTGAAGGGATTCATAATCCTGAGCCGACTTCAGCGCACCGGATTTCAGCTGCCGATTAATATTTTCAGAAATCGCGAGCTTGCGGCGAACGTCCACCAGGGACTCGGTGAGTGCTTTCAGCTCATTGCTGGAAATGGTCAGTACACCTTCCAGGTCAACCAGGTCTTCCTGCTCGCGGTAATCCTGCAGGCTGATTTCTGCTTCACGCAACTTTTCAGAGAGCTCGGTCAACCGTCCCTGCATCCAGCCGGTAGCGCTCAGCGTGAGCGACAGCTTCGCCTCCATGTAGGATTCGATATACGCATTGGCAATGGCGTTGGCAATCCGCGCCGCCATTTTCGGATTTTCCGAGGTCACATGGATGCGAACGATCTGGGTCTTCTTGACCGGCTCAATACGGACATGCTCATCCAGCACATTGATGGTATCGCGCAGGATGCGCTCCTGCTCATCCTCATCGGAAGGCTGCTCCAGCCCGAACCAGCCCCGCCAGTTCAACAGACCGGCATACCAGGGCTTTTCATGCACTGCCGGGTTAAACTCAGGATCATTGGTCAGGTTCAGCTTATTGACGACTTTCTCCAGCACACTGCGGGATTTCAGCACTTCAAACTGGGTGTTCAGGTAGCTGTCACCACCATCGATGCCGTACATCTCCTCAATGGAGACCACCTTGGCCTGCTCCTGCTCAATCTGCAGGACAGCAGTCGCCTGGTAAATGGGCGTCATGGTAAAGACGACCAATGTCGCCAAAAGGGTTACGGCAAAGGTAAAGCCGGCAATCGCCCAGCGATAGCTCAGCAAGACGTGAACAATCTCCCGAAGGGAAATCACGTCATCGCCCTGCAGCATTTTAGGCAGGGCGGTGTGTTTGGGTTCACTGCTCATAGATTCGGTTCAGAGGGTTAGAGGCCCAAGCTCCCCGAGCCATCTGGCGCCGGATTCCTGCATGGGTTCGCGGTTAATCGTTAGAAGAAGCTTTCCTTCACGTTGATGATGTCACCAGGCAGAACGGATTCATCGAGCTTCATGGTGCGCTCAGTCAGCTTACCCTTCTCTTCCCGGTTGACGATGATGTCCTTGCGCGAGGCACGCTGGGTAAAGCCACCGGCCAGTGCCACGGCCTTCTCCAGGGTCAGGCCCGGATCAAAGGAAAAGCCGCCCGGGTCTTTCACTTCACCACTGACGAAGAACTTGCGGTACTCGGTAATAGAAGCGCTCACCTTGGGGTCAACGAAGTAATCCCCTTTGAGCTTTTTTGTCAGGAAATTTTGCAGCTGGCCTACGGTCATGCCCTTGACACGTATCTCTCCCAGGAATGGATAAGAGATGGTACCGGCATCGCTCAGGCGCGTTTCGACCTTCATGTCATCTTCACCAAAAATAGTGATGCTCACCATGTCCCCGGAATTCAGGCCATAACGGGAGAAGCTCATCTCTTCTGCGCGGACGCCGGTGACAACCACCAGCAAACCCAGGCAAAGCAACGCAAACAGACGTTGCAGCGGGTGCATTGCCGAAACCGACCTGCGGGTTCTGAATACAGACATGCGTAGATACCTCAATTCTTTAACGCCAGAAACAGCACAGGCCGGGGGAACCCCCGGCCTGCCATGCCTTCAGCGTTTGCGCCTGGCTTAGATCGCCAGTTCTGCAGACAGCGTGTAGACGTTACGACGGTAGCTGTCGTTATCCGCGGTGGAACCTGGCTTCAGGCTTTCGTCACGGTCAGTGTTCTGGTAACCCAGGGACAGAGTCACGAAGCGACGCACTTTCCAGTCAACAGACATGCCGAAGGTCTTGACCTTACGATCCTTGTTGTTGGTGGCCAGGGCAGACTGCACTTCTTCGTCAGTGTAGCTGTAGGACACATTGGTGCCGATACGGGAGGTCCAGTCATGGTTCCACGCCAGAGTAGTGGTGGTACCCTTGGTGAAGGTGTCATCCTGCGGGTTATCGTATTCCAGACCGTAGTCACGAACGGTGCTCAGCTGGATCACGGAGTGGTCAACCGGCATGTAGCTCACGCCCACTTCCCAACCGGTGTAACCTTCTTTGTCGATCTTCTGGTTGTTGGTGTCACGCAGGTCGGTCTCGCGGTAACGGCGACCGATCTTGGCATAACCGGTGGTTTTTGCCGTGGCATCCCAACTCAGACCCACCAGGTAACTGGTGATGTCATAACCCGGGCTCTTGCCATTGTTGTTTGCGTCAGTCAGCTTGCGATCGTAGCTCAGGTCGCGCTGCTTGACTTCGAACAGGGCGTTGGTCTTGGGCATCAGGCGATAGTAGAAGGTGGCACCGTATTCCTTGGTTTCACGGTTCAGGCCTTCACGAACACCACGGGTCTTTTCGTAGTCCTGCTTGTTGATGCTGCCGAACAGGTCAACACGGGCCATGGCTTCCATGGAACCGAAACCGTAAACAAAGCCGGCCTTCTTACGGACAAACTCAGGGGCATTCTTGTCGTTAACACCATCAACGGTGGAACCGGCGTCGTGGTAAACACCGTAGTCCCAGTCTACGTCCAGGCGGTTACGGCTGTTAAATTCCTGGTGGATGTCACCCAGGATGCCGTAATCGGTGTAGTTGGCTTCGCTCTGGCTGTTGAAGTTCATGTCCTTGGCAGCCAGGGTAACCGCGTAGGTGCTCAGGCCGGTCTGGGCCTTGAACTCAACGGAAGGGTCAATGCTATAGAAAGAAGAACCTTTTTTCTTCAGCGCACCGGAACCTTCACGGAAGACGTTGTCGTCGTAACCGATATCGGTCTTCAGTTGCGGGATGATATCAATGCCATTCCAGCGAACATGGCCCGGGTCTTCTACAGCGGCAACGGCAGACATGCCGTATCCAGCCACGGCAATGGCCAGGCTGAGTTTGCTTATCCCTTTCATTAATTTACTACGCCTTGAACTACTAAGTGCTTATTAATAGAGTGCTTGGTTTTCTCGTTAAATAACACAGCCATTTAACGAACGACAACAGTCGTTTGTACTTACGCCACCCTAAGGAAAGTGCGTTGTATTATATAGATACGGTCAATATAATTTCCAGCCGGTTACTGTACATTTTTAATGAAATAACTCAAGTTACGCACAAGACTGAAAATACGGCATTATTGCCGGTATGAAACACGATCTGATTGAGCTGTACTCTGACTACCTTCTGTCCTCTTTTGGCAAAACAACCGCAACCGGT
>MUIA01000275.1 GCA_002084115.1 Oceanospirillales bacterium LUC14_002_19_P2
TATCCGCGTCCGTGGCACCGAAGTTACCGGTTACTGCAGCACCATCTTCCGTGGCACTGATGCTCTCAACCGCTGCGGTTGGTTTGTCGTTGGTGCCTGTGATCGTAATGGTAACCGTGGCCGTCGATTCTGCCCCTTCGTTATCCGACATCACATAACGCACGGTGACGGTGGTGCTTTCACCGTTAGCCAGGCTGTCGAAGTCACTACCCGGCACAAACTGCAGCTGGTTATTCACCACGCTGACCGTGCCCTGCCCGGTTAACGGGTTGCCGTCGCCATCCACGATCTGCACGCTGTCGAGACTGTAGTTGGATGGACCATCGTTGTGATCCACATCGGTATCGTTGGCTAGCACATCAATGGTGAGGGTTTCATTCTCATGGCCGGTGTGCGTATCCGCACTCGCCACCGGCGCATCGTTGGTGCCGGTGACTGTGATCGTAGCGGTGGATTCCGAGGTCGCCCCTTCATCATCGGACATCACATAACGTACGGTGACAGTGGTGCTTTCACCGTTAGCCAGACTGTCAAAGTCACTGCCCGGTACAAACTGCAGCTGGTTGTTCACCACGCTGACCGTGCCCTGCCCGGTTAACGGGTTGCCGTCGCCATCCACGATCTGCACGCTGTCGAGACTGAAGTTGGACGGACCATCGTTGTGATCCACATCGGTATCGTTGGCTAGCACATCAATGGTGAGGGTTTCATTCTCATGGCCGGTGTGCGTATCCGCACTCGCCACCGGCGCATCGTTGGTGCCGGTCACCGTGATGGTGGCCGTTGACGTCGATTCTGCCCCTTCGTTATCCGACATCACATAACGCACGGTGACGGTGGTGCTTTCAGCGTTAGCCAGACTGTCGATGTCACTGCCCGGTACAAACTGCAGCTGGTTGTTCACCACGCTGACCGTGCCTTGACCATTTAACGGATTACCGTCACCATCCACGATCTGCACGCTGTCCAGGCTGAAATTGGACGGACCATCGTTGTGGTCCACATCGGTATCGTTGGCCAGTACATCGATGGTCAGTATCTGGTTCTCATGACCGGTTGCCGTGTCGGCACTGGCCACCGGATCATCGTTGGTGCCGGTCACCGTGATCGTCGCGGTGGATGTTGATTCCGCACCTTTGTTATCGGACATCACATAGCGCACGGTGACGGTAGTGCTTTCACCGCTGGCCAGGTTGTCGAAGTCACTGCCCGGCACAAACTGCAGCTGGTTGTTCACCACACTGACCGTGCCCTGGCCGCTTAATGGGTTACCGTCGCCATCGACGATCTGCACGCTGTCGAGACTGAAGTTGGATGGGGCATCGTTGTGATCCACATCGGTGTCGTTGGCCAGCACATCAATGGTCAATATCTGATTCTCATGGCCAGTCGCAATATCAGCTGTGGCCACCGGATCATCATTGGTACCGGTCACGGTAATGGTCGCTGTAGCCTCAGACGTTGCACCCGCCCTGTCAGAGATTTCATAGCGTACGGTGACCGTCGCGGTTTCACCGGTCGCCAGATAATCAAAATCAGTTCCCGGTTCAAACCGGAGTTGCCGGTTTGCAATCGTCACGGAACCTTGCCCTGTTAACGAATCGCCATTGCTATCAACAATCTCAGCGCGATCGAGATTCAATGTCCCGTAATGATCCTCGGCATCGGCATCGGTGTCATTGGCCAGCACATCCAGCATCAACACCTGGTTTTCCGATGCGTTACCGACATCAGCAGCCGCGACAGGAATATCATTGGTTCCCGTCATGGTGATGGTGGCGACCTGATCTACCGTACCGCCTTTGTCGTCTTCCACCGTAAAGCGGTATTCAATCACCGCCTGCTCATTGTTCTCGAGATAGGCATACGCGGAAGGATCCACAGCCATCTGGTTACCGCTAATGCGGATACCGCTGCTATCACCACTGACCAGCTGGACACTGACATCCTGTACCGACAACGTATCGCTGGTATCAAGATCCCCGGCATGGGACAGAAGGTCGATGGTATAGCTGGCGTCATCCGCATCAGCCGCAGAGGCAATCGCCTGACTGACAAAGGGGGCATCATTACTGCCGGTGATCGTCAGCGTCACGCTCGATTCCGAGCTTCCACCAAACCGGTCCGACATGGTGTAACGAACGACAACCGTTGCCTTTTCACCTTCCGCCAGGGCATCAAAGTCCTCACCGGGGACAAACTGCAGCTGGTTATTGACAATGTTGGCCTGTCCACGGCCGGTCTCCACATCACCGTCCACCGAAATAATCGCCACACGATCAAGGGTGAAATTCGCCGGACCATCATCCGTATTGGCATCCGTATCGTTGGCCAGCACATCAATCTCAAACTGGCTATCGGCCCGACCCTCACCACGGTCAGCATTGGCCACCGGTGCCTGGTTGACCCGGGTCGCCGGTTCAGGGGTGCTAGCCTCTTCGGCCGGTGGCTCTTTACCTTCAACACGCCGCACCGGCGCCGGTCCGCCGCGGTCACCAATCAGTACCCGCACCGAAGGCTCCTGGACAATCAGGACGCTTTCCTCGGTTCGGTCAACCGTAGGCATGCGGGTAAAAGCGGTTTCCGCATCCGGTTTCTGATTACCCCTTGAGCGGGTGGTGGGTTCATTGCGTCGGGCCATCGTGCTGGCCGTCTCAGCGGAAGGCTGGTTAATGTCTGACTGGCTGTACTGATCACGTTTCAGGGCGGCCGTGCGGCCCAGCGCGTCTTCCGGCTCCGGCACATCAGGACGCTGAATGCCATCGCGCCGGATGGCGTTCTGGTCATACTGGTCACGGTCAAGCGCCAGTGACGGATCGAGATCCTCTTCAGGGGGCTGCTCTCCAGAGGGCTCCGGGGCCGATCGTTCGATGGCGGACTGATCATACTGATCCGCCCCCAGAACCACCGCCTGACGGGCAGGCCCCTCATCAGGTTGCTGAGGGGCCTGCCCGTCAGGCAGGCGGGGTGCGCCTTCCTGTGGCTGTGATTGGTCCCTGTCCTTGTGTTCCGGTTCCCTGGCTTTTTTATCAGCCATACATCCTCCGCTGATACTGACTGCTGGCTACTCAGCCGCTATGGCATGTTGGATGGATCGATCCGTCATCCATTGTGTTGCTCTTCAAAAAGCGCACCAGCCACAATTGGTTGGAAGAAGCCCCCTGTAAAACAGTTAAAGTCCTTCTTTCCACAAACAGGAGCCTATTTATCTAATGATAAACGCTGGTGAACGGGCAGAATTAGCAACAACACACTCAGGCAGGCGTTTTTTAGAAAGGATTGCAATTACCACTAACGCTTCAATGTGAGAATAACCAAATAGCGATTGATCAGAGGTACTTATCGCAAGTTCTGATAAAAATGAATCGGATCGTTGCTTCCCTGTTGATTACGAGCCGCCGCGCTCATTCATCCTTAAGCGGGATATCAAGCCATGAGAGCAGGTCACCGGTTGCACTCAGCAACTCCAACCGAGCATACAGGAGCTCATAATGGGCCGAAGTGTAAGCCTGCTGAGCCTGAAAGAGTTCATTGGCACTATCGAGCAGGTCAAGCAGATTCCGCTGGCCAAGGGAAAACTGCTCTTCATAGGCAGACTGGGTCTTGCGGCTGGCTTTTACATGGGTTTCAAGAAAAGGCATCTGCTTTTCGAGGTAGCGATAGGAAGACCAGGCCAGCTCAAGAACCTCATTAATCTGACGCCGCACCTTTTCCCGGATCTCCTCCCGCTCCGCCATACGGTAGGCCGATTCGCTCACCGCGGCTTTGTCTGCCCCGCCGCGGAACAGGTTGTAGCGGATCCTGAGAATCGCCTGGAAGTTATCATCACTGGCTTTGACGCCATCAGTATCGTGGCTCCAGCTCCGGTCCACTTCCAGGTTCAGCGATGGGTAATAACTCGCCAGGCTGACCTTGTACGCATTTTCAGTGGCATCCACCTCCAGATTGGCAACCTGCATCTGGGGATGCATGATAAGCAGCTGCCTGGCAGCACCCAGAGAATGATAGGGCAACACTTTATCCATCTGCGGGGGCAACAGGCTTCCAGGCTTGCGGTCCGTCACCGACAGAAACTGGCTTTCAGCATCATCCAGGTTATTGCGTGCTACCATCAGGTTGGCGGCGGCACGGGCTGTGCGCCCCTCCATCTGGGACAGGTCGGCTTCACTGGCCAACCCCTGCTCTACACGCTGCCGGATCTGATCATGGGTTTTTTCATGGATACCATAGTTTTCTTCTGCCAATTCGAGCTGCCGACGCTTTTCCAGCAAGGTGAAATAGACCTCGGCAATAGACAACGCAGTATCCTGCGCCGCACTTAGCCATTCCTGACGACGGGCCTGATAGAGGTGACTGGATTGCTCAATGCGATTATCGATGGCACCCCCTTCAAACAGGGGCTGACGCAAACTGAGCGACAACTCCTGGCGGGTCATGTGGGTATCTTCATTACCACTGGAACGGGTCGTTGAGCTGTTACGACGCTGCTTACCCCAGCCGCTTGACAGATCCAGCGTAGGCAGGTTGCCGGCCTTAGCCTGTTTGTAGCCGGCCTTTTCAGCCTGCATACGGTTATAGGCGGCCATAACATCCGGGTGACCGTCAAGAATGTCGCCGATCAACCCTTGCAGGGAAACAGTACCGTCCGCCGGCAAGGTGTGGCTACCGGTGCACAGCAATAGAAACGACGCTACGTAAAGTAGTCTTGTGTATCGTGTCATCACAGCATCCCTACTTACTGTCTTTACCTGTGCAATGACTTCTACACATCCACTCATCAGGTAATTGGACTAACAGCCTCTCCCTGCTGTTATGGCAGCTTACTTACTGCCTTTTTCCACCATCGGTTCCTTTTACGGAAAAAAGGCTCTACTCTGATCTTAGACAACGTTCGGAACCCATCACTTACCGCTCCGTAAAGGCTCGATTCTTGGCCCTGAGAATCGGTTTCATCAGATAGGCCAACAGGCTTTTCTGCCCCGTGATGATATCCACTTCCGCCTGCATGCCGGACATGATCGGCAACGGCTTGTCGATTCCCCCCAGGTGCGATTCATGGGTTTTGATCTTGACGATATAAAAGGCTTCGCCCTTTTCATTCTGTATGGTATCGGCACTAATATGGACGATTTCACCGTCCAGTCCACCGTAAATCGTGAAGTCGTAGGCTGTCAGCTTGACCACAGCCTTGAGTCCAACCCGAATAAACGCGATATCCCGGGGGCTGACCATCATTTCCACTTCCAGGGAATCTCCAATCGGGATGATATCCACCAGATCCATGCCGGGATCAACAACACCACCCAAAGTATTGATATGGAGTTTCTGGATAATGCCGTTGACCGGCGAACGGATGATGGTACGTGACACCCGGTCACCGAGGGATTTTGTCGCCTCTTCAAGCTGGTCCAGTACCACTTCCACTTCTTTCAGTGACTCGAGGGTTTCCGAGCGGTATTTCAATTCAACTTCAGCGATCCGGTCCTGAATCTCATCTCTAGCGGCTTCCAGCCTTGGGATCGACAACTCCGCATTTTCTTTCTGTGACGCCAGATCATTGACTTCCTGCTCCAGCCTCAGCAGCTGGACCTTGGAGACAATGCCTTTTTCAGTCAGCGGCTCGGTCATCTCAAATTCCTGCTTGGACAGCAGGAAATTCTTCTCAAGAATCTTCAACTGCGCACGGATACTGGTCAGTTCCTGCACTGCCTGCCGCTGCTGCTGACGGATAACACTCAGCTCAGCCTGATGGGCACTGCGACGATTCTGGAATAACTGCTGCTCACGCATGCGGTAATTTTCGTAGTCTTCCAGTTCGTTGGGGAATACCAGTGCTTCACTGTGTGCCAGCTCCGCCTTCAGGCGCGATGCCCGAGCCAGGTTGCTGTAATAATCCAGTTCATTTTCACGGAAATTGGACGCGAACTGGGTGTCATCCAGCTCCATCAACGGCTGATGGAGTTTGACCTCGTCGCCTTCCCCGATAAAGATATTTTCAACAATGCCGCCTTCCAGGTTCTGTACCACCTGCAGCCGGGAGGATGGAATGACTTTGCCCTGTCCCCGGGTGATTTCATCCAGTTCCGTCAATGCGGCCCAGATGGTCGCGGATAACAGGAAGGCGGCCAGCCCAAGTATCAGCAACCGTGTAAGGTAAGCCGTATTGAGCAGCATGGCCGCACTGGATTCGGACATGAACTGCAATTCCGGTGGCGTGCGCAGCCAATAGCGCTGCTCCGCCCCCTTCTTCCGGAACCGGGGAAAGTAAGGGCGAAGCGCGCGACCAACTGGACTGCTCCAGAACTGCCGCCGCGTTTTAATGAAACGGTATTTTACCGTTCTTAAATGCTTCGATAACGCCATCCTTGGCTCCATACGCAACTAACGCACCGTGATCCAGCACGGCCAGCTTATCCACCAGCCCCAGCAGCGATGTACGGTGTGTGATGAGAATAATTGTCTTGCCCTTGCAGTGTTCCTTAATGTTGGCAATCACCTTGGCTTCGGTCACCTGGTCCATGGCGCTGGTCGGCTCATCCAGGATCAGGATCGGTGGATCCAGCAGCAGGGACCGGGCCAGAATCACGGCCTGACGCTGCCCTCCAGACAGGTTAGCGCCACGTTCAGCGATCGGCATATCCATGCCTTCGGGGTGCAGATTCACAAAATCCGTGACACAGGCAATTTTGGCGACTTCAGCGACACGCCCCATATCGACATCTTCCGCACCCAGGGTAATGTTGTGCTTAACCGTTCCGAAGAACAGGTTCATGTCCTGTGGCACACAGCCAATCAGGCGCTGGCGCTCAGCCGGATCCACCTGGTTGATATCAATGCCATCCAGCCGGATTAATCCTTCTGAGGGTTTGTACAGGCCTGGCAATAACTTGGCGAGGGTCGATTTCCCGGAACCGACCCGGCCTATCAGCCCCACCTTCTCGCCCCCTTCAATCTTGATCGTGAGATCCCTGATCGCCGGTACCGGTTGATCCGCGTAGGAAAACGAGAGGTTGTTGATTTCAAGTTCGCCGCGGCAATGATCCAGATGCAGATAGGCTTTCTCCGGATTACGCTCTTTAGGCATATCCATGACTTTCTGCAAGCCTTCCAGGGCGGCCTTGGCCTGGTTGTAACGGGTCGATAGGCTGGCGACCTGTACCATCGGCCCCATGGCGCGACCGGACAACATGACCGTGGCAATCAACGCGCCCATGCTGGCCTCGCCGGCAGTGATCAGGTACACCCCGACCAGCACAATCAGAATGGTGGCACTGCTTTGGACAAACCCGGCAAACAGGCTGGCAGAGTTACTCAACTGCTTCCCTTTCATACTCCAGCGAGAGATATGGCCCACCGAGCTTTCCCAGGTATGCTGCATCTGTGACTCGGCACCATACAGGCGGAGGGACTCCAGCGACGTGAGGTTTTCAATGAGGCTGGCATTTTTCTGTGCCGAGGCGCGATAGGTCTTTTCAATAGACTCTTTCAGTGGTTTCTGGATCAGGAAACTGTAGGTCAGGATGGCAATAATCCCCACTATCGGCACCAGGGCGATGGGGCCACCGACCATGGCAATGGCCAGCAACAGCAGGACAGTAAACGGGATATCAATCAGGGTGGTGGTCGTGG
Source organism: Oceanospirillales bacterium LUC14_002_19_P2 (assembly GCA_002084115.1). Lineage (GTDB taxonomy): Bacteria > Pseudomonadota > Gammaproteobacteria > Pseudomonadales > Endozoicomonadaceae > Kistimonas. The sequence continues at coordinate 7,630 of MUIA01000275.1, forward strand.
ATGAAGTGATAAATTCCCGGATACTTTCAAACTCCTGCATGCTCTTGGCAAAACTGCCCACCGATGCCGGCTTAGCCGCAATCTCGAGCCCCAGCACATGCTCCATGATACTGGCCGAAAGCAGGATATCTGACTTCTTGCCCGCCACATCAATACAGTAGGAACGGAGCCATTTCAGGATAAAGTCGAAGGTGAAGGCAATCAGCCCCCCGATAGACAGCATCCACAAGGTTTCTATCGCATTATTGGGCACAACCCGGTCATAGACATTCATGACAAAAAATGGACTGACCAGCGCCAGCATATTAATCACGAATGAGGCCACCAACACATCCCGGTAAATCGGTACCGACTGGAGAATCGTTCCCCAGAACCAGTGGGACTGCTTCTGCTTCAAGACTTCCAGCGTTCTGCTGTCGTGTTCCAGTCGCCGTTTGATCAGCAGGATAGAGCCATTACCCGCCGCTTCCAGTTCTTCAAACGACACGACCCGGGTTTCAGGTTCGTCGCCATGAAGCAGGATTACCGTGGCTTCCTTGTTCGCCTTGTTGACGTCCGTGAGGATACACCCGGAGTCTTCACTGAACAGAAATACAGCAGGGCAGATCAGGCTGCTGAGTTCATCGGGCTTACGAACCAGCATCAGTGAGGAAAAACCGGCCCGCTCGGCAGCGCGAATAAACAGGTCGGGGGTCAGGCTGTGTTCCTTGATCGGCAGTCCAGCCGTCAAGGATTCGGCGCTCAGCGGCTTGCCCAGCATTTTGGTCATGGCGACCATGCAGGTCAGCAGCGACGTGGGGGGCAGTGTCGTCTCTGATGCCTTATCAGGCGAGTCAAAAGCATCCATGCAGTACAGCCTTTGTAATTCATGTATGAAGCGAATACGAGGGGTATCGGCCGGATACCACCAATACCTTAGAACCGGCTTTCGAGGGCATTATCCAACTGATAAATATCGTCCCTGAACCGCACCCTGCCGGTTGCGTCAGGCCAAGCGGTAAAGTAGACGAAGAAAACCGGTATATCCTGTTGCAACACCAGCTTTTCGGTATGACTGGAGTCTGCCAGCGCTCGCCATTCGGCCTGCATGCCCTGCGGAGTCACCATCTGACTGACCAATTGCGCGATACCGTCGACACGGGTGCAACCGGAGCTGAGTGCACGGTCATCTTCATCAAACAGTTCCGGCTTGTGGGTATCATGGAGGTAAATACCCAATTTATTGGGTAGGTTGATCTTGTAACGGCCCAGCCGATTTTTGGGTCCGGGTTGCTGTTCCAGCCGGTAACGGAATTCCCTTTCTACCTGACGCTTGAAATCGATCTGGTCAATGGGCACTTCCGGCGCGCGGTCATCCCAGCTTTGATAGACCCTGAATCCTTCCTGCTTCAGAAACCCGGGTGTTTTTTTCTCTTTGCGTAACAGATCATACGCCGCCAGAGAATGAGGCACCTTCCATACAGGATTAACGGTCACACTTTCAATGCTTTCCTGAAAAATGGGTGTCTGACGATTAGGCATGCCGCTGATCGCCCGGTAGCGTCCCGCTTCACGGCCGTCATTCATCCATATGACCTCATAGCCCGCGATATCCACCCAGAAATGCTGCTCCGGTAACGTCCGGGGCAACCAGCGCAATCGCTCAAGATTCACTTTGAGGGTACGAATCCGGTCATGGGTAATCGCAACGAGCGCCTGGCGCGTCATTGGCCCAAGACGTCCGTCTGGTCCCAGGTTATAACGCTCCTGGACCTTGGTCAGGGCCTCAAGATGGGATTCACTGTAATGATCATCCGGCAGGTCATGGGCTAGATCCAAATCACGCAGCCAGGCATTGAGCAGCGGGATGGCAATATGCTGATCTCCCCCATAAATGACCAGGTCATCAGGAAACAGTCGCCGTGCGTCCTTCAACCAGTATTGTAAGCGGGCCATAGCCTCCCGGAGGGCTTCATACTGGGGAATCGCGGATTGGATCAAGTAGAGCTGATTGATATCGACCTTTTGCTGTTCTGGCAACAATAAAGGTACGTCAGGTATCTGCCACCCTGACTGATAAAGGTGTCGGTCAACTTCACCCGTATCGAGGTAACGGGCATATTTCGTGGTAATAGCCTGTAATTGTGCCGGGGAAGGAGACGTCGACAGAATCAGCCAGTCCTTATGAGACACAGACAACCCATGACTGGGCAGGCTGGCCAGCCAATCCAGCAGGCGCCGCTCCTCCGCAGGAAGATGAGGGGTGACTGTCAACAACAGCACTACTGCAAACCACCGGTGCATGACTCCGTCCATACCTCCAAACAAACATCAGGTATACAGGCATGTATCGGCGACTTCCGTGAGGAGTTCTGGATCAATTACGAATATAAAAACGGCTGGCTGTCGGGATTTCTGATAAGTCCCGACAGCCTTATGCGACGATCAGGCACCCAGCAGGGATTGTCCGCAGACCCGGATCACATTGCCATTAACACCCGCTGAAGCCGGGCTGGCAAAGAAAGCAATGGTTTCTGCAACATCCTCAGGCAACCCGCCCTGTGACAGCGAGTTCATGCGACGGCCGGCCTCACGGGTCAACAACGGGATGGCCGCTGTCATCTGGGTTTCAATGAAGCCCGGCGCAACGGCATTGATCGTGATCTGTTTCTCGGCCAGCGGCTTGGCCATGGCCTGCACGTAACCGATGACCCCCGCCTTGGAAGCCGCATAGTTAGTCTGACCAAAATTCCCGGCAATGCCGCTCATGGAGGATACGCAGACAATCCGTCCTCCGGGGCGCAGCAAATCTCGCTCCAGCAGTGCATCATTAATGCGCTCTTCAGAACAGAGGTTGATATCCATAACCATGTCCCACCATTCCGGCTTCATCCGGGCCAGGGTCTTGTCACGGGTGATCCCTGCGTTGTGAACCACAATATCTACACCGTCATCGATCTCCGCCAAGGCATCGGCGATAGTTTCTGCCGCTTTACTATCGGTGATATCAACCGCCAACGTCTTACCATTGATCGATGCAGCAACCTCTTCCAGCGCCTGAGCGGCGGCAGGTATATCCAGACACACGACCGTCGCGCCATCCCGTGCCAGTATCCCGGCAATGGCCTCACCAATACCCCGCGAAGCGCCAGTCACCAACGCTACCTTGCCAGACAGGGGCTGCTGCCAGTCCAGAGGCGCTTCATCATTAGCGCTCCCAACCGTAATCGCCTGGACAGAGACATAAGCGGAGCGGGACGACAGGCAGAAACGCAGGGGTGATGCCAACTGTGTTTCTGCCCCTTTTTCCACATAAATCAGTTGTACCGTTATCCCCTTGCGCCCGACTTCCTTGGCCAGACTGCGGACAAATCCTTCCAGCGCCCGCATGGCGGCAGCCTGGGAAGGCGTGTCCGCGGCAGCCACCGGGCGGCCCAGCACAATGATTCTGCCGCAGGACTGCACCTGTCGAACCACGGGGCTGAAAAAAGCATGCAGCGCGCGCAGCTCGCCGGTTGAGGCGATCCCGCTCGCATCGAAGACCAGCCCTTTAAAGCTCGCCACTGCTTCGTCCTGTAAATCGACCGTTTCTGACTGTCCTCCGGCGGCTGTTACTGCATCCGCTATCGGGTCTGCCGTCTCTGACGTCGCCATCCGACATAATTCCACACCACCATCGCACAGGGTTTTGGCCAGGGCCGGCAGCAGTTCAGCCTTGTCGGCAGCACCCAGTAGCACCTTGCCCTGGATGACGGCATCCGGTGTCTTATCCTGCCGTTCAAGCGGCACCGGTGTCGGCAAGCCAAGCGCACTGAACAGGCTTTTACCCAGGGAGGAATTGGCAAATTTCTGGAATTTATCGGGCATGGCGAGCCTCTTTTGTTATCGGCGACATCATTGTCTGCAGGTAGACACCCTCTGGCGATCTGCTATTTCAGCAAAGCCGTCACGCCAGGGAATTGACTGGCCACAGAAGAATACGGGGCTGACAGGCCAATGAGAAGCAGGGCATGATGTTTAGACTGCTCTCACACACAATAACAGCTGCATCGCGGGGACATTATGAACCAGACCCTTACACGCATCGCCATCATCGGAGGCAACCGTATCCCCTTCGCCCGCTCCAACGGGGCATACGCCAATGCCAGCAACAAGGATATGCTGACCGCTGCATTCAATGGCCTGGTCAACCGCTACCAGCTGCAGAATGAACGCCTGGGCGAAGTAGTGGCCGGTGCCGTCATCAAGCATTCCCGGGATTTCAACCTCACCCGGGAAGCCGTACTGAATACAGCATTAAGTCCGGAAACGCCCTGCTACGATATCCAGCAAGCCTGCGCCACCGGTCTGGAAGCCTCCATTCTGGTCGCCAATCGGGTAGCCGAGGGTCTCTAGCCCTCAGCCCCCACAACACCCTGCATGCGGGTCCGCACAGGGCGTTTCCTGAAGATGTTTTAAAGTACACTGGCCGATTAGCTCCGGCATACTCCA
>MUIA01000273.1 GCA_002084115.1 Oceanospirillales bacterium LUC14_002_19_P2
GGATGATGCGTCAGGGGCAACAATGTGTCGCCCGGATTGAGAGCGCTGTGTCTCTGGCTCAGTGTTTGTTGGCTTATCAACAATCCCGGAGAAAAAATCGAATTGTGGAGTTCGGCAGAGGTCTATTTTTTGCTTTGTTGTCATTGGTCGTTACGGGCTATCTGCAGCTGTGTGTATATTACCCGTTGATACTGGTTTCGCGACAGCCTCTAGGGCCTGCGCTCAAACGTGACGGATAAATGACGCCCGCAGCTGCGGGCGTTTTTTATGGGGTATTTTTTACAGATTGCTGGCTGCACAAGGGGGAGAATCGGGTTTTTTGGGGGATTTGTGTCTTGAAGCCCTGAATTTGGACTAAACCAATAGGTGTGAGCAGAGGTTTGGCAGTACAAGGAGGTAGCTCATGTCTTTGCAACGTATTTCTTCGATCGTCGCACTGGTCTTCGCGACAACCATTCTATCTGTTTCTGCGGATGCCGGCCGGGTGAATATCAACACCGCCGATGCTGAGGCTATTGATCGTGCACTGGTTTTTGTCAGTGCTGACAGGGCCAAGGCGATAGTGGCTTTCCGGGAGCAGCATGGTCACTTCAGCAACTTGGATGACCTAGCGAAGGTCAAGGGTGTGGGCAAGCGCCTGGTGAAGTACAACCGCAGCCGAATTGCGTTTGACTGACAGGATGTGAGGTAAGCAGTATGTCTGGGGTAGTCGGAGTCGGTTTACGGTTAGCCATGGGCGCCGCGTTGACGGTTGGCGTCAATCTGGACTCGGGTGGCGGGTTTCAGGACAAGGTGGACCGTGGGGAGCAGGATGCTTATTTCCGGGAAGTCCTGCCGAAGGTGGCCAGTTATGACCCGAACGGTAGTTTTGGGTTCGGCATGGATAATGACCTGAAGTACAACTACTACACCGTCAGCCTGAAAAACCTCAGCTTTGTTAACCAGGACCTGTCCCGTATCCAGTACAAGGTGCTGGAGATCCGGGACAGTGCCGGTAATGATGTCGCGGCGATCAAAAACCTTGAAGAGTTGGATGATTTTTCATCCGAAGTACAGCTGAAAGTCAAGGAAGATGCCTCCCATGAAAACCTCAAATATGCCCGTTTTCGTCTTGCAATCGAGATTCCGGCAGAACTCAAGCGGGAGACGGTACCCGTCGAAGAGGGTGAGCATTCACTGGGCCGGGTTAACGTCAAGATCGAATCCGTGATGACAGACAGCTGGTCAGAAACCATGACGGTTAATGGCCAGACAACGGTTAAGGAACACCCGGTGACATCAGTGTACTATTCACATAACAAGTCGAGCCTGAATGATTCACAGCAGGTCTATGTCATGGGACTGAACAACCAGAGTTATGCGAATATTTCCGGTACGGGTGATAGCTCTGTGAACGGCATGAAAAGTTACCATGTCACCTTTGAAGGCAGTCCGTCTGAACTCGAGCTCATCGATATTGTGGGGATGGAACTGTTCAGTTATGACCTGACCGTGGACCTTAAGACCGGCAATATTGTGATAGACCGTTAGTCACTTCATTCCTTTCAAACGTCCAAAGGGCCGTTACAACCTATGCAACGGCTCTTCGTATTTTGTCAGTTTTGAAATTCTCGCAGGGCCTAGGCACAATTCACGCAGGCTATTGTCTCCGATTTGCGTGTAGCCGGAAACTGACCCACGATACCAACAATAAAAAATCGTCAAACGGGAGTTCAGTATGAAGAAGTGGCAGTGTGTCGTCTGTGGCTTGGTGTACGACGAGGCCGAGGGCTGGCCGGATGATGGCATCGCCCCGGGTACCGCGTGGGAAGATGTTCCCGCTGACTGGCTGTGCCCGGACTGCGGCGTTGGCAAGGATGACTTTGAAATGGTTGAAATCGGCTGATTCGTTTCGGCTTCAGGACCCCAGAGAATAAAAAGAATTATGCATCCCATCATTATCGTAGGTACGGGGCTTGCCGGTTATAACCTGGCGAAAGCGTTTCGCAAGCTGGATCAGGGTACTCCTCTGGTAATGATCACGGCGGACGATGGCCGACATTATTCCAAGCCCATGTTGTCCACGGGCTTCAGCAAGGGGAAATCTGCGGAAGCGCTTGCTATGGCTGAGGCCACAACCATGGCGACCGAACTCAATGCCACGATCCTGACCCATACGGACGTGCAGTCAATTGATCCCCACGCTCATCAGCTGAAGACGGATGACCGGGTGCTGACGTATCGCAAGCTGGTGCTCGCGACCGGTGCCGCTCCGATCCGTCTGGCACTGGAGGGGGACGCCAAGGACGCAGTGTTTTCCATCAATGACCTGACCGATTATGGCCGTTTTCGTGCCGCATTGCCGGAGACGGCGCACGTCGCCATCATGGGCGCGGGACTGATTGGATGCGAATTTGCGAACGATCTCCATGCGGGTGACTATCGCACCACGGTTATTGCACCTTCTTCTCAGGTCATGCCCGGGTTATTGCCGACTGAGGCAGCAGGCAGTGTCCGGTCTGCCCTGGAGGCGCTGGGCGTCAGTTTCCGGTTAGGCCAGGCGGCAACGGGTGTTTTCAGGGCCGAGGACGGTGTGCAGTTAACGCTGGATAATGGTGACAGTGTCTACGCTGATATTGTGATTTCCGCCGTGGGTTTGCGACCCCGTACCCCGCTGGCCGAGGAGGCCGGGTTGGCGGTCAACAAAGGCATCGTCGTCAACCGGCTGCTTCAGACCAGCCATCCGGATATCTTCGCCATGGGGGACTGTGCCGAGGTTGATGGGCATGTCCTGCTGTATGTGATGCCCCTGATGGCCTGCGCCCGTGCGCTGGCGCAAACCCTGGCAGGTGAGCCGACGGAGGTCCTATGGCCCCATGCCTGTTACCGTGAAAACGCCTGCCTGCCCGGTGGTGACGGCACCGCCAGCAGTGGGGGCCAGGGGGCAGTGGCTGCTGGAACAAGGAGATGCAGGCGTCAAGGCGCTGTATCAGGACGGTGACACGCTCCATGGCTATGCGCTGACCGGTGAGGCTGTCCGGGAGAAATTGCCGCTCAACAGGCGTCTTTCCGCAGTCTTGGCGTAGGGGGGCGCTCTTAACCTGGGGCTGGTTACCTATACTGGTTATAAGCCATGAGGTTCTATGTGCCTGATCAGGGAGGAGCAAGGATGCGACTCAAGGGACCTTCTAATAAGCCCCGGGGAAACAAGCCTGAGGGGGTAAAAACGCCAGCAGAAACGCAACAGAAAGGTCTTGGTCGAGATGGGCGAAAGATCGCGCCTTCGTTTCAGGACCGATCGTCTCCTGAAAAAGATTCCTCACAGAAAAAGCCGTATGTTGACAAGACGCGTAGCGTTACTATCGACAACAGCGAGACCGGTGAGTCAAGGTTCAAGGGCGATAGCGAGAAACCAACTGACTGGATTGACCAGGTCAGGGGCAGGGTAGAGCAGGCAAATTCTGAGGAAGATCTACAAGTACTTCTTGAAGCGTGCCAACAACAGGGGCGCGACTTGCACCCGATCCATGCCCTGGTGGATGACAAGGCGATGTCCCTGTTACAGGCGGAACTGGATTCGCTGGATAATCACTCTGATATGACGGCTGCCGTCGCCCGATACCGTTCATTGATCAAAGCACCGAGAAAGCGTCGCCGCGCCGATCATCTTCCCGATCATGTGCTGAATCTCCGGAAGATGCGTGAACAAATGCATCTGCGTCAGAGTCCTGCTCAAGAACAAACGGGTGAATATGACACGATGGAGGGAGATACCTGGAATGCGCGTAATCAGTATCTGGAACAGTTGCTGAGTGAAAAGGAAGCGGTTATCGGCCAGGCGTCTACGGTTTCTGAGAGGGAGCATGATGATGACGATGATATTGTCATCGGTGGTCCTGTCGGGTCGAGCGAGCTTGTTGATAATAGTCTTTCGGCGTCGTTTGATAAACATGACCCGACCTATAACTACTTCCAGATCAAATCGGAGAATATGGAGAAATACAGTTTCACAGAAGCTGTTGATGACTTGTGTGAAGATGGAGCTCTTGATCCCGAAGTCTTCCTGAATGATGTGACTCGGCTGCTGAATGGTTACATTCTGCATCGCTCCCAACAAGATTATGACGATGTCACACTGACCCGATTGCAGGCCCTTGTTTCACAAGGCAGGAAAGTGATTGTTGATCCTGAAAATCTCCGTGACTTGGAGCAAAATATCATACAGGCTGCTGCAACCCTTACCCGAAAAGCCATAAATACATTGAGTGATGCCGACGTGCTGCTGAGCATGAAAAGCACTTTTGAAACCATGCTTTTCCAATCATCGCTGAGTCACAATGATCAATGGAACAATTTTACGATGATTGACCAGGCATTATCCCAACGACTCCAGGAGATGGGTTTAAAAACAGGCTGGCAGGCGGATTTTCAACGGCTGGTTGCAGGCCAGGGCGCAGAGCTATCATTCATGAAACTGCTGTCTGAAGCGGGCAGTCATTCGCTTAAGCGTGCCCAACTGGAAGCGATGGTGCAGGTGAAGGAAGACCTGTGGGAGGATCTCGAACTGATTAATAGTGAGCTAGAAAATCCCACTGAACAAGATCTGATCTGGCAAGAGTTTTCCGGACACTTTTTTACGCTGCCTTGGCAAGTTCCTGTTCATACTTGAAAGGTGCCAGGTAGCCATTAACAGAATGTTTTCTCTGGCGGTTATAGTAAACCTCAA
>MUIA01000356.1 GCA_002084115.1 Oceanospirillales bacterium LUC14_002_19_P2
ACAAACCGGTTGCGGTTGTTTTGCCAAAAGAGGACAGAAGGTAGTCAGAGTACAGCTCAATCAGATCGTGTTTCATACCGGCAATAATGCCGTATTTTCAGTCTTGTGCGTAACTTGAGTGACAATTAATAATGGCATTGACCTTGTCGGTTCCTGCACTGGATTGATTGACACCCTGAGACCAGGCCGTGACCGAGCGATCATTCTCAGCAAACCAACGGTAAAAGTTTTCTACGGCCTCTGGTTCAAGGCCACATTTTTCGGAGACAGCATGCACCGTAGGTGACGTAACACGAGCTAGTTCCAAAGTGCGATAAAATCCGCTCGTATACTGGTTTATATAGGCGTGATCAACTTTTTCCTGTTCAAGCAGCCATATCAGCAAACCATTAAACAGTACGCTGTCTGTACCCGGCTTTATGGGCAGAAAGAGGTCTGCAATATCACAGGTATCGGTACGACGCAGGTCAATGACAATAATCTTCATCCGGTCGCCCCGCGCCTGCTTAACGGCGCGTATCCGCTGAAACAGAACAGGATGACACCAGGCCATATTTGAACCAACCAGCACCAGGCAGTCAGCCAGCTCAAGATCTTCATAACAACCCGGCACCGTGTCAGTGCCAAAGGCCCGCTTGTGGCCAGCGACCGTTGATGCCATGCAAAGCCGGGAGTTGGTATCAATATTCGCACTGCCAACAAAGCCTTTCATCAGCTTGTTGGCCACATAATAATCTTCCGTCAATAATTGCCCTGAGCCGTACAGCGCTACAGATTGTGGGCCATATTGTTCAATGGTCGACTGCAGACGACTGACGACATCGGTTAAGGCTGCATCCCAGGTCACACGGTTGCCGTTTAGCATGGAATATAAAAGACGGTTTTCATGATGGACGGTTTCGCCCAGGGCACTACCTTTGGAACATAGCCGTCCTAGGTTGGCGGGATGCAACGAGTCACCACTAACCGCAATCACTTCTGCATCAATGGCCGGTGTTTCTGCGACGATACCGCAACCCACGCCACAATAGGCACAGTTTGTTCTGATCTCAGCCGCTTCCGTTACAGACATGACAACACCTCCAATGACTGTCTGCTTCGCCGTCACGCTACGGCAGCAAACTGAGACCCAAACAACAATGTATTCCGGTATGCACTGATATCCTGGCCAGACTCCAGCAATTCCTGATACCAGGCACCATCGGAAGTATCACCATAAAGCAACACACCCACTACCCGGTTATCACGAATGACCAGTCGTCGATAAATGCCAGCATCGGGATGCTTCAGAGTGATGACTTCATCACAACCCTTCCCCTGAAACTGACCACTGGAGAACAGCTGTACGCCACTGACTTTCAGCTTTGTTGCCGAGGGTCGCGAAACGAATGGTTGCATTTCACCTAGCAAACGGCGCGCAAGGGTTATCGCCTGCGAATAGACGGGCTCCACCAGCCCGAAAGTTTCATCGCCATGCTGAACACACTCACCGATAGCGCTGATTGCCGGATCGCTAGTAAACATCAAATCATTCACCAGAACGCCATGCTTACAGGCAAGTCCGGATTCAACAGCCAACTGCACATTGGGTCGAATGCCAATGGCAAACACTACGAGATCTGCATCAATGGATGAGCCATCACTGAAACCCACGCCTGTGACTCGACCATCAACACCTTTAATCAAGGTTGTGCGTTTAGGTTTCAGAAAAGCAATGCCTCGGGATTCCAGCTCACCCTGCAATAACTGACCGGCATAGGCATCCAACTGACGATTCAGAAGTACAGACTGACTATGCACCAAGGTGACCTGCATGCCTCGACAGTTCAGTGCATTTGCAGCCTCAAGCCCCAGCAGTCCACCACCAACCACGACAGCCCGAGCTCCGTGTTTTCCAGATTCTGCTACACTCAGCATGGCTTCCACATCACCATAACCTCGAAACGGCACAACCCCCTGAAAACTGGTCCCCGGAATATCAGGAATATAGGAATGAGAACCGGTAGCCAGCACCATGTGATCATAAGAAAACAGCTGACCTGCTGCGGTGACAATCAGACGTTGCAGCCGGTCAATTGAAACAACCCGAAAGTCTGCACCGGTATGCAATGTAATCCCGTTTTCTTCGTACCATCGACGCGACCTTAGCACCGTGTCTGAAAAAGGGATTTCACCGGCCAGCAAAGGGGATAGCATGATCCAGTTATAGCCCGGATCCGGCTCATCGCTCAGTACCGTGATGTCATAACCATGCTCCCCTCCGGCCACCAACGTTTCCAGGAAACGTACACTTCCCATACCATTGCCGATGACTACAAGCTGCTGCCGTCGCATAAATCAGGCTGCCTGCGCACGGGTGTCCGGGTTTGGCGAGACCTGAACCATGCCATCCAGTACTCGTACCGGATACACCGCCAGTTTGATCTCAGGCTCTTCCTGACACTGCCCCGTCAGCAACGAGTAATGCTGCTTGTAGACCGGTGATGCCACCACCAGCTCGCCCTTGAGATCCCCCACAATCCCCCGCGAAAGCACATTCGCACGACTGACAGGGTCGTAGTTATCAATGGCATACAAACTGTCGCCTACCTGAAAGAGCGCGACCTGCTTTTCTGCCACCAGGGCACAGACGCCCAGGTAGGGTATCAGGTCATTTTGGCTGCAAACCGTTGTCCACTGTTCCATCATTGTCTCCTTGGCGTTTCTGATCAGGCACTCGTCGCAATCAGTGACTTTTCACTTTCTAAAGCAGGACGAATCTGCTGGCGCTCACTGACAAACACCACGTTATCGTCGGTTGCATCACTGTTAATGAAATGCCGGAAGCGCTTCAACTGCTCAGGGTCTTCGATGGTTTTCTTCCATTCGCATTCATAGGTTCCAACCAGCCGGGCCATATCTGCATCCAGCTGTTCGCCGATACCCAGGCAGTCCTCGAGAATGACTTCTTTCAGATAATCTATGGTGGACCCCATAACGGCACCAGGTTCTGCCGACACAGGATTTCACCGTCCGCATTGCCTTGCCGTAGGCGTGTCCGGTTTCAAAACCGGCATCCACAAGCCGTTTCCAGATAGACGGTAGTTCATGGACTCGGGCACCAAAAAGATCGATCCGCTGACCTCCAGTCACTTTGGTGTAAAGATTAAAATCCCGGGCCACTTCACCGATCACAATCAGTTTTTCGGGTGTGACCTCTCCACCCGGCACACGGGGAACCACGGAATACGTACCGTCTTTCTGGAGATTGCCCAGGTAGTAGTCATTGGTATCCTGAAGGTGGGCATGGTCTTTTTTCAGGACATAGTCGTTCCAGCAGGACGCCAGGATAGAACCAATCGTTGGCTTACAGATATCACAACCATGGCCGGTGCCATGTTTTGCCAACATCGCCTGGAAGCTCTTGATCTCACCCACCCTGACCAGGTGATAGAGTTCCTGCCGTGAATAAGGGAAGTGCTCACAGATATCCTTCTTGACTTCAATGCCCATTGTTTCGAGTTCGCTGTCCAGCACCTGCTTGACCAGCGCGGAGCACCCACCGCAGCCAGTACCGACATTAGTAGCATTTTTCAGCGAAGCAATATCCTGACAACCCTCCGCGACAGCGCTGCATAAAACGCCCTTACTGACATTAAAACAAGAGCAGATCTGCGCTGTTTCCGGCAATGCCGTGACCCCCAGCCCTGCAGGCGCCGCACCATCACTGGCAGGCAGAATCAACTGTGCAGGCTTAGTTGGAAGACGAATGTCGTTGAGCATCATCTGCAGTAGTGAACCGTAGTCATCAGCATCACCAATGAGAACGGCGCCCAGCAGTTTCTTCCGGCTTTTGGAGACCACCAGACGTTTATAAACTTCCCGTTCCTCATCAACATACTGGTAACTTAACGCTCCCGGGGTACGACCATGGGCATCACCAATGCTGGCAACATCAACCCCCATCAGCTTCAGTTTCGTACTCATATAGGCGCCAGCAAACTCACTGCCTTCCTTGCCCAGCAGATCATCTACGACAACCTGCGCCATCTGGTAACCAGGCGCCAAAAGACCAAAAATTCGGTTATCCCACAATGCACACTCACCTATCGCGTAGATAGCCTGATCCGATGTGCGACATTGGTTATCGATGACAATTCCACCACGCTCACCAAGCGCTAGTTCACACGACCGGGCCAATTCATCACGTGGGCGGATACCCGCAGAAAACAGCACAATATCGGTATCGAGCACTTCGCCATCGGCAAATTGCATCTGATGGAAACAGTCCTCACCGTCCACAATCTGCTGTGTGTTTTTGCTAGTATGGATGGACACACCCAGCTGTTCAATTTTCCTGCGAAGCATGGCACCACCGCCTTCATCCACCTGTACGGCCATGAGACAGGGAGCAAATTCAACAACATGGGTTTCCAACCCCAGGTCTTTCAACGCCTTGGCGGCTTCAAGACCAAGCAACCCACCACCGACAACAGCACCCACCTTGCCGGTTCGAGCAGATTCGCGAATGGCTTCCAGATCTTCAATCGTGCGATAGACAAAGCAGTTGTCCCGGTCATGGCCCGGCACAGGGGGGGGAATCGGGTAGCCGAGGGTCTCTAGCCCTCAGCCCCCACAACACCCTGCATGCGGGTCCGCACAGGGCGTTTCCTGAAGATGTTTTAAAGTACACTGGCCGATTAGCTCCGGCATACTCCAATG
>MUIA01000080.1 GCA_002084115.1 Oceanospirillales bacterium LUC14_002_19_P2
CACCAGTCGCTTGATTACAGAACCCCTCAGGCAATTCACTTTGCATGAGGAACAATCAACCAACTACCAGGACTTAACTTAAATTTGTGGATTTACTGTCTTGATAGTGGGGTCCACCATAGACATCAACTTCCCAGCCAAAAAAACGTAAAGTCATTACCCGAAATCATCTATCTAACAATCTGAAACAGAGGGGCACTACTACATGGATTTACGCCAGAAAGCTGTATTGGTAACAGGAGCTGCTCGGGGACTAGGTCGTAGTATCGCTGTGACACTGGCGTCAACCGGCTGCAGACTGGCCCTGGCCGACCTTGATCAGAACGGCCTATCTGAAACAAAACAACTCTGTACCGGTGCAGGCAGCGACAGGGTCGAACGTTATATTACTAATGTATCCTCTGAAGACGATGTTATTGCCCTTATCAGCAGCATCAAAACAGACTTCGGTAGTCTGAATGCCCTGGTCAACAATGCCGGCATTTTGCGAGATGGCCTTCTGGTCAAAGTCAAAGACGGCAATATCATCGACAAACTTTCCCTCGCACAGTGGCAATCAGTTATCGACGTGAACCTGACCGGTGTTTTCCTATGCGGCCGGGAAGCCGCCACGCAGATGATTGAACAGGGTACCGGCGGTGTAATTATCAATATCTCCAGCATTGCCCGAGCCGGCAACTTTGGCCAGACCAACTATGCCGCCGCCAAGGCGGGCGTCGTTGCCATGACCGTCAGCTGGGCACGGGAACTGGCCCGTTACGGCATTCGCAGCGCCGCCATTGCACCCGGCATGATTGAGACTGAAATGACCGCCGCCATGAAACCCGAAGCCCAGGCCAAGATGACATCAATCATACCCATGCAGCGGATGGGGCAACCGGAAGAAATCGCCAACACCGTCCGCTTCATTCTTGAAAATGATTACATCAGCGGACGGGTGATAGAAGTCGATGGCGGTCTGCGGATATAGCCAGCTTACCAGCCATACCCCAACCCAAAGCTGAAACTGTGATCAGACCGGTAGGAATCCTCTGCCGGTTTGTTGTCATAGTCGAAATCCAGCTGCAGGTTGAACCAGAGATTATCGGTTATCGATAAACGCAGGCTTGTGGTGGTATCCAGCAACCACTGCTTTTTGCCTCCCAACCGACGGAACAGCACCCAGTCGTGATGGAAACTGAGGTTATCCCAAAGTTTCTGCGAATAATTCACGCCCCATCGTAATGCCATATGCTGTTCATTACTGTCATTGGGATAATTTTCCCACAGGCTGTTCAAGGCGATATCCATCTTGAGGGCACTATCCGGACGGTCCCAGAACTGGTAACCCATACCGCCACCGCCGGCAACCGTTTCCTGCGGGCTTTCGCTGTTGTCATACTGCCAGAGGCTGTTCCCCAGCAGGTACCAGTGCTCATCGACAAACCGGTTATAGTCGTAACTGATCTTGAACTCCCGGTCATTCGTATGCCCGTCTTCGCGGCTGTAATAGGTTTTCCAGTTAATGATATTGCGGTTCACACGGCCCTGAACATTGACCTGCCCACTGGTACTGAATTCATCTTCATCGCCCCGCTCGGTATCAAACCCAACGTTAAAATGCCCGCTGAACAACCACTGCTCTTCTCCCGGGTCGTCATTCAAAAGACGGACTAATTTCTGCTTGTCATCCAGCTCGGTTTCATTGCCCTGGCTATCCAGCATCCAGGTTTTGCCACCTTTCTGATCGAATTTCATCAGCCGGAAGGTATTCTGGCCTTTCATCCGCACCCAGAGCAGCTGCTCCGTTTCCAGTGCACGGACATAACGCAGGTCTACCTCAACTGTGCCGCCCCAGGGCGTGATGAAATGCAATTCGCCGTCGGTCATTTCCTTGACATGACCACGGATAATGTCGTTGTTCATCAGCCACAGGGTATCAGCAGAAACCGGTAGCGCCGTTAACAGCACACAACAGAATAACCATCGTAATAGTCGGAAGAGCATATAATCGTTATCTACAGACAGTTCTATTAAGCCTATTTGAGCACAACATTATCAGGGTATAAGGCGGATGCATAAAAAGGAATTTACCGGCCCTCTACGATGACATCGTCCGCTCTGACAAGGAAACCCTAAAAAATCCGGCCCTTTTCCAGGTTGGCGGATCATTTCAGAGCCTCCTGTCTTATTTTCAGATAAAGGTAATCCAGGTCATTGTACCCACACGCTTTATAGATAATGCGTTTGATTACCCCGTTAAAGG
>MUIA01000018.1 GCA_002084115.1 Oceanospirillales bacterium LUC14_002_19_P2
TGGGGTTGCCGACATGTCTGATCCTTCAGAAGTTTTGATCTATACAAATCAATCGTCTTCTAAAGGCTATTTCTGTTGCAATCCCTCACTTTTCATCCGCCAACCTGTAAAAGCACCTTATTTCTTTCGAGGCAGTGATCAATTGTGTGGAAAAACATCACGCACTGTTGGACAATCTCCCACCGTTTTTTAAGGTCGCAGCAGGCGATAGCCTCGCTTGAGTGACTATCATGCTTAATGGCAAAAAATTGCCTCTCAGGAGTGTTGTGTTCTGTGGATACAGAGCTGTTGAGGACTTTTCTGGAAGTCGAAAAGACCCGGCATTTTGGCAAGGCGGCAGAAAATCTATACCTGACCCAGTCAGCCGTCAGCTCAAGAGTCCGGCAGCTGGAGTCGCAGTTGTCTGCACCGCTCTTTACCCGATACCGAAATAATATTCAGCTGACACCCGCCGGTGAGCGTCTTAGAACCCATGCTGAAGCGATCCTGGCTGCCTGGGATCGCGCACGGCTGGATGTTGCGCTGGACCGTGATCAGAATGTTAAGATATCCATCGGTGCGACGCCGAATGTCTGGGATATCTTGCTGCAGGAGCGAATTAACCAGATATTCAGTGATAACCCGGGTATTGCTGTTCGTGCAGAAAGTGTCAGTCCGGAAGTGATTGCGCGTAGACTACTCAATCGAACCCTCGATCTTGCTATTTTGTTTGATCCGCCCAAGGCGGATGAGCTGGGTTATTGCGAACTCTCGATGGTAGAGCTGGTGATGGTCACCAGTGCAGCGGTCGTAGAGGGTAGTGCGCCTTGGCAGATGGGCTGGGTGATGGTCGATTGGGGGACGCGCTTTGGTATTGAGTTATCGCGTCATTTAAATGGTTTGCCATCCCCTGTTCTCCATACTAACAGTGCGCGGGTTGCGCTGGACTTCCTGTTGAATAATGGTGGTTGTGCATATCTGCCGCTGACAATGGTGCAGACGCTGATAGCCACGGGTGATTTGTATCAAGTGAGTGATGTGCCGGTCATTAGACGACATATTTATTGCAGCTGGTATCATGAGTGCGACTGTTTGGAAAGCCTGCAGGTCTTAATGAGGCAGCTGAACAGTCAGGTTGCTATAGATGGCGGGCAGATTGGTTTTCGGTGACCGAGTGAATGGCGTTACTCCCGGAGTGATTCACTATCACAGCGGGAGTAGGCGAAGTTTTCAAGATGTTGATGGATAAGCCGTCAGCTTACTAATCGGCCATTTCAGGTTCTTTAGCCTGCGTTGACTCTTCAATGGTTGAATCCGGCTGGATTGTAGGCGTCTCAGTCTGGCTGCTCGTTTCAGGGACAACTTCTGTTGCCATGAACCCCTTGGCGCCATTACCCATCAGGAATTTCACGGTTTCACCGGCCTTGAGGGTTTTGAAACCTTCCATATTGATACAGCTGTAATGGATGAAAATATCCTGATTATTGGATTCGCTGATCGGATTAATGAAACCGATTCCTTTCGTGTTACTGAACCACTTTATAGTACCGATGAAATACTCCATATTTCCTTTCTCATTATTGTTGATCTTAATTAAAAGATAACCTTATCGGGGTGGGTGAGGCAATCCCATTTCTCTGTCTGGAGGAAGGCAGTTAGGCGATCTTAATCACCTTGTATGACAAAAACGATAAAACCTGCCGTTTCAAGACGAGCATGCTCAACATTTGGCTGGATTACATGAGCAAAAAGAAATGCAGGCGAGCCATGGGTTACGATAATGCTGACGTCAGCATCAATCCCTGAAAGGGCCTCGTTGTAAAATGCCTGTAGTCGGGCGGTAATCTGATCAGTTGTTTCGCCGCCAAAGGCGGTGGGGTCATCGGGAAACCAGGGGTCCTTGTCATCAAATTGTGCATGTTCCAGGCTTTCTCGATTTCCTACATTGGTCTCCCTCAGTCGGGTATCAGTAATGAGTGGCTGCTGAGTCAGGCCGAGCTCTGTGGCCAGTATTTCTGTTGTTTGTACAGTGCGAGGCAGCGGGGAGGCGAATAGGGCGATACGGGCTTCTTTGTCGAGTAGGGTGTTGATCGCGCGGGCGCTGTTTTTGACCTGTTCTTTGCCGTTGTCGGTCAGGTATTGCGTATTCTGGCACAACTTGAACACCGATTCTGGTAACTCTTGAACACCCATTCTGGTAAGTCTTGAACACTGATTCTGGTAAGTCTTGAACACTTTTTCCGGTTTTCCAGAATCGGTG